>NZ_JAFNJD010000009.1:0-95495 GCF_017368415.1 Shewanella sp. 4t3-1-2LB | reverse complement strand
ATGATCTTAGTGAAGCTAATATCAATACCATTCAAGGTTACGTAAATAAAGAATTTTTAATAACTAATTTTCTATCTTTATTCGCTTCTAACCACGCTCCTTGCGTTGAATTACGTTGGTGTATTTTAGAAGACACTACACCTCTTTCTGACATAATAGACACACATTCGACTCAATACTTAGAGGTTATTAAGCCTAAACATTATGATTCATGGAATGGTATTGACTCTGAACAAATTACTCATTTATTTAAAAAATACCTATCTATGAATGAGAAGCTTAGATTGCCTTTAGATATTTCTTTGGCTCGTCGCAGTCAGGCTATGAATACTTGGAATGATACAAATAAAGCTATTGACTTAGGTATCGCCCTTGAGTCGATATTAACAAAGCCTGATACTAATGGAGAGCTAACTCTCCAAATAAAAATTATTGGTTCAAAGTTGGCTTCTCATGATCTTGAGAAGCGGAAAGAAATATCTTCTATATTAAATGCAGCATACAGTATACGTTCCTCTGCTGTTCATGATGGGATTCTTAAAGATTCATACAAAGTTAACGGTCGAGGTAAGTTAAGACCTAGTATAATTATGGGTGAAACTTTTCCAATTTTGAGGGATTGTTTAGTGAAAATTATTGAAAAAAATGGATTAACTAAAGATGACTATGAGGAATTGTTTTTTTCGTAATTTTAACTATATATAGATTGTATAAAAGCAGCCGCTCAAAATTAATTAGCTGATATTTTGATTCGATTACAAGTACAGATCCTATTTTAATAAGTACGATGCTTATTTTTCATGATGGTTAAGTAGTAAAGTGACTTTGTGATAGTTGGAGTTATCGATGAATCGCTTGAATTGGTATGAATGCTAACTTGGAATTGTCCCAAATTAAGTAAAAAAGCGTGAATATACTGAAAGGAAAAATCTGCGACTGACGTTTCACTAATCAGGTTTTAAATTTGCGCCAAGTCTTACGAGTGTTTTCATCAAGAAAACTCCAAGCCAAGATCCGGGTTTGTTTGTTGCCCTGTACCATTTTCAGCGTGCGTACCACTTGTGCCTGTTGTTGCGTCAGCCACCGATAACACTGTGGTAAATTTTCGACTTTGGAGACTAAAGAGCTAAACCACAGCACTTGGGCGCCATAATGTTTACTTTCGCTGATCATCCGCTGTAAAAATCCGGCTTCACCACCGTCACACCAGAGTTCATTGGCGCGGCCAGCAAAATTCAGCTGTGGCTGTTTGGTAGGCTTATCGCCACGGTTAGCCGCCAGATTGCGTACCTTGCGTAGGCTGCCTTGTTGCGCTTCGGCAGCAGAGCGATGAAAGGGCGGGTTACACAGGGTGACATCAAAATATTCCCCCGGCTGAATGATATTAGCGAAAATATGCTGCGGCTGTAATTGTTGGCGTAAGCTGACAAGCGCGGCGATACGGGGATTGGCATTAAGCACGGATTGCAAATGCTGTAATGCCTTGGCATCGATATCACTACCCACAAAGCGCCAGCCATAAATAGCAGCCCCCAACAAGGGATAGATGCCATTAGCGCCAGTGCCGATATCCAGCGCAGTGATTTGAGTACCTTTGGGAATAGAGCTACCAGCGGCCAACAGATCCGCCAGATGGTGCAGGTAGTCTTCGCGTCCTGGCACGGGCGGACATAAATAACCGTCTGGTAGGCTCCAGTCACAGATCTGATAATGCTGTTTGAGTAATGCGGTATTCAGCGCTTTTACCGCCGCAGGCTCGCTGAAATTAATCGACAGTTGACCGTATTGGGTGGTCAGCAGGTGGCGTTTCAAAGGCGGGAATTGCTGCGCTAACGCCGTAAAATCATAGCCTTGGCGATGACGGTTACGAGGGTGCAACCCTTTATCCCGTATTAGCTGCGGGATTTTTGCCTCCGCCATGGCTTAGTCGTACAGATAACGGGTAAACAGCAGGTTGACTACCAGCTCTTTGCCGGTTTCTTGCTGCAGCAAACGATTGACAGTTTGGTAGCATTCCTTACGGATCTCTTCCCTGCCAGTGAGTGACTTAATTTTATCTTCGGTCTGGTTACCAAGGATCTCCACAATGGCCGCCCGCAGCAATGGATCATGGTGCTGGATTGCCAGTAAATCCTGCTGATCCTTTACCATTAACTCCACGCTGATCCGCACAAATCCTAGCTTTTTGCGGTTGGAGATATAGTTGGTCACTATCTCTGGCTCAAAGCCGTAGTACGCATAGTTATCTTCAGTTACCGCTGGCTTTTCCTTTTCAGCATCGGCTGCCTGAGCAGGAAGCCAACTGCCCACCAGTGTCAACAATATGAGTAATAGTATTTTTTGCATGTATTCGCACCACCCTGTCGGCAACTGAAATGTCTACGGTTTAGCATCAGCAGTCCCCGTGTTAGACTCCGTGAGTCTTTCTATTGTATCGGCTATCTGATGAATCTGACCAGTCCTGGCTTTCCTTTTGGCGATATTATCCAGTGGTCTGCTGAGCCACCACATTCATTTTCAGCGCAGCCGTTAGCCGCATGGCTTACGGCTGATGGCAGTCTTACCCAGCGCCTACGCCAATGTTGCCAGCAGTTTGAAGTCACGCTGTTAGGCGAGGTGGTAGCTACACCACTGCCCGGCGAGTGGCCGGGAACAGAAGACAAGTTATGGATCAGAGAAGTGCTGCTGTGTCTGGATAATCAACCGCTAGTGTATGCCCGAACCTTGGCACCGTCATCGCTGACCCAGTTACAACACCGCGGTCAAAAACCACTGGGCGAACTGTTATTCACCGACAATAACTTCATCCCAGGGCATATGGAATGGGGACAAGCACCCATAACGGGCAAAATCCAGCAGCTAGCGACCACCTTAGGACAAACGTCTGCTAACACCATTTGGGGCCGTCGCCGCTATTTCCATTATCGTCAACAGCGGCTGCTGGTGGCCGAATTTTTCCTGCCGGAGGCGGTTAGCCGACTGCCGCCACTCTGAAACTTGGTTTACGTCGTCCCAATGCCGCCAGTAACAGCCCCAAGAGACACCAACTGCCGAGACTGCCGCCACCGCCAGAGCTACTGGTACTGTCGGCGGTTATTGGCGCAGTGACCGTGACAGTGTTAGTCGCACTGGCGCTGGCGTTGCTGCCATCGGTGACGGTCAAGGTCACACTGTAACTGCCGCTACTACGGTAAGTATGCGAGGGAGAGGTCAGACTGCTGCTGTCACCGTCGCCAAAATTCCAGTGGTAACTGAGTGTACCACTGCCACCGCTACTCTGGTTGCTAAACTGCGCGGTTAACCCGTTGACGGTGCTACTGAATGCAGCAGCAAGCGTCGCATTCAGCGTCACCTGTTTTGTTGCCGTTGCGGTCTGCGCCTGAGCATCAGTTACCGTTAATGTCACACTGTAACTGCCTGTCGCAGTATAGGTATGCTGTGGGTTCTGCTGCGTACTTGTGGTGCCATCACCAAAATTCCACAAATAGCTGTATGGTGCAGTCCCGCCACTGGTACTCGCGCTGAAACTGACTTGCAACCCTTGTTGCGCCATCGCAAAGCTTGTTGCCAAATCAGAGGTAACCACGGAATCATCCATGGTCAGTCTGACAGTAGCCTGACTGGAATCCAGTTCCTGAGAAACCACTTCCAGCGTAAATCCCAATGCTGGCAGTTTAATACCTGCCTGCGGCATGCTTGGCGCACTGTAATCGTCCCGGTCATCAAAAATACTGGTTGCCGTACGGTAGTTATCACCGGGATAGTAGCTCTGGTTGTAGAGGCTAAAGGCTGCATCATGGATTTGCACTAATGTTGGCTGCCCGCTCACCAGATGCTGGTCCGCATCCACCACACCAATAAACACCTTGCCGGGATGATCGCCAACATTGTTGTCATCGACATCCTGATCTCGCAGCCATACCAAAACCCCCGGATCATACCCCGCCTGTTCCAAGCCGCGGTCAATCCCGGCATAGCTGCGCAGCTGTACCAGATAACTGCGCCCGGTCCCTGGGCGACTAGCCCCGGTACGGATAAAACGATTGAGCGTCATATCGGCATTTAATTGCTCGGCATCATCGGCAAATACTATGTTGGCTCCCGCCATAAGCTGAATGTTGTCAACCTGAATGCCATCGCCACCCAAGGCTTCATCGGTTTTATATACCAGGCTGATCTGTTTGTTGTTTCCCGCATAAGCACTCAGATCAAAACTCAAGGTAACCCAGCCGTTATTGTCTGCCGCAGCTAATGTCGACGAATCCCCGGTAATGATATTGCGAGCATTGTTGACGGAGTTAGTGCTGACGGTGTAATTCCCAGCAACAGCTACACCATCCACCAACAACTGGGCGTAATCATAATATTGCTCAGTATCCCAGCGGGCTTTCATCGTTAGTGTTAGCGGACTGCTGGAGGGTAACTGTACATTGAACGACATCGCATGGTTAAGTTGATTGCCGCTACCAGAATAATATTGATAATCACCGGCATAGGGTGCAGTAATGGCAACCTCACCAGGCGGCAGCGTGATTTCCAACTGGTTAAGACTATTGCTGTCAGTTGCCTGATTGAGCACAACATCCGTACCATCAGCTGTCAGCGCTGTATAATCAATAGTTTGCATATTCAGCCAGCGCCCTTTATAACGCTGCTGCAGAAAATCCCGCGCATAAGGACTAAATCCTGTGGGCGCCGAGCCCGCTGGTGCGCCGGTCCAGCTACCATTTGACATCAACGACCAGTAGCCTACTGGTTCACCATCGCCACTGTTGTCAGTGTTATATTCGTCTGGCAGACCCAGATCGTGGCCGAATTCATGCACACATACGCCAACAGCCGAATCAATGGGCTGAATGGTGTAACCAAACACACGTTTGGATGTGCCAGGGATCAACTGACCGTAACTGCCAGGCACAAAATACCGATGCGACCAGATGGCATCATCACCCAGCACTCCGCCGCCAGCTTCTTCACCAATACTGGAATGAAACACCATCACATGGTCAATAATGCCGTCGGGTTCATTCAGATTACCGTCGCCGTCGATGTCATAGGGGTCTTCCACGTCGTATTGCGCCAGCTCCGCAGCAGACATATTGGCGGCCGCCAAAGCCACAGCTTCTTCGACCAGCTCGGTAGCACGGATATCGCTGTCGTTGTTATCGGGATCGTTGGCACCGTAATAGGCGGCATTATGGCTAGCGGTATACCAGCCTTTAACATCACCCGTAAAATAAAAACTGTTACCTGATGCCGCCTGATAATACTGGTATGCCGACTGCAGATTTTGCCCAGAAGGACCGCTAAACCCGCTATTGGAAAACAATAGACCCTGGTAATGGGATGCCGGATAGCTGCTGTAATACATCTCGCTATCGGCAGACGTTAACCGATTGTTATCGTAGGGAAGATCAGGAAAATCAATCAGTACCGCCAATACTTTTACGGTCTTGGTAACACTAGCATCCGCAGCAGACACCCGCTGTAACTTCGACAAGGTTGTGAGACCTTGGCTTCGTTGATACGCCGCCTTCAGCAACTGCCGATTGTGATTCAATTTCTGCAGTTGTTCTTTAGATAATTTACCGCCTTGCAGATAATCCGCTAAAAGCTGTTGCTGCTGTTCCAAGGACGCATTTGGCGATAACTCACCGCGCTTTTTCATCCAGTAAAGGATCTGGTCTTGATTGGCAATCGCGGGATCCCGAGGCGCCGGAGCCGCAGCGACAATACAACTGGTACTGAACAAAACCGCGCTGATGATCAGTGAAAACAGATGTCCACGATTCATGCTTTAGGCTCCTTTTTACACTTGCTGTAGGCCTGCTGACGTTGGCGAATGTAGTTATTGAGAATCTGTTGCTGTTGCTGCTCACTCATTGCTGGCGTAAGCACCCCCTTGTCTAACAACAGCTGGTGAATTTGAGTACGATCGATATGAGGCGCGCCGCTGCCACAGGGAGTTAATGGCTCGGGGGCTGGTGCGGCAGCGGGTGCTTGTGTGTCCTCGGTCGTGGCTGGTGACGACTGACAGGCACTCGCCCCCATTAACACCAATACCGCCGGCAGACTGAACATGAGATAACGATTGACCACAGCACACCCCTATAACAACTCAGGAACATTACATTAACTGTAGACAACCTTTCGAGACAAGCAGTTCAGCAACAAAGCTGTTTAATTGTTCAGGATTAATTCAGCCGGGGTAAAAACCCGGCTGATCGTGCAGCAAAGAGACTAACTGACAGTAGACAGATAACGCGCAACGCCGTCTAAAAACATTTGCACGGAAATCATAACCAACACCATCCCCATCAGGCGCTCAACCGCGGTAAGCCCCTTGTCACCGAGGAGCTGATTAAAGAGTTTGTAAAATAACAAAATCACCGCACTTGCCGCCCAGGCAGATACCAGCGCCACGGTCCACTGCAGCATTTTGCTGCTGTCGGTATGCGCCAATAGGATCAAGGCGGCCAGAATTGATGGCCCGGCCATTAATGGTATCGCCATCGGCACAATGAATGGTTCTTCGCCAGCCGCCAAGCCCACAACGCCACCGGGTTGCGGGAAGATCATGCGAATAGCGATGAGAAACAGAATGATACCACCAGCGATACTGACGCTTTCAGAGCGCAAATTAAGGAAACTCAGGATCGCTTCACCGGCATAGAGGAACATCAGCATGATAATTAGCGCAAACACCAGCTCTCGGATCAGCACCTGGCGGCGTTTTTTGGGTTCAATATGCCGCAAAATAGACGCGAATACCGGCAGGTTGCCCAGCGGATCCATAATAAGAAACAGCATCACGGCAGCAGACAGCATATCCATGGTTTGTCGGCCCGGAAAATTCAACAAGGTGGCATATTGTATAGGTTTTCTCGCAGAATTTCGGCACTATTTAGTGGGATATTTTTCGCTATTTTCCGCTGAATTACCTGCTGCCCATTTACAACACACTTGCTATACTATAACGCTTTTCAATTTCATTAACGGTACCCATGTTATACCTTGTCGCCAGCTGCATCGCCCTATTGCTCGGGCCGGTTTTCTATCGTTGGTTAGCATCAGGCAATGGTCTGCATAAAGGGCTGGACGGCTTTATTTTTGTGTCGCTCGGTGGTCTGGTGTTGGTACATATCCTACCGGAACTGTTGGAGCATGGCGGCTTGCTGGCATTGGTGTTTGTGGTGCTAGGGCTGTGGGGGCCGTCGGCCAGCGAGAAGCTGTTTCACCGTTATTCCGAACTCACCCATAATGTCACGTTGGTACTTGGCATCATCGGTTTACTGCTGCACACAGTTACCGATGGCGGCGCTATGGTGTTGGCGCAGCAGGACAGCAACTACAGCTTGCTGGCGTTGGGAGTGATTCTGCACCGTTTGCCAGTAGGGCTAGCCATCTGGTGGCTGTTAAAACCCCATGCCGGAGCCAAATGGGCCTGGACGGTGTTAGTGCTGATGATGCTACTGACCACTGTGGGTTATGTTGCCGGAGAACAGTTGCTGCAACACCTGAGTCTGGATAACACTGTGTATCTGCAGGCATTTGTTACCGGTTCAATTCTGCACGTGGTGTTACATCAGCCGCATGGCAATGAGAACAGCCTGAATGGTCGCCATGAGTTGTATGCTGGGTTTGGCAGTCTGTTGGGGCTGGGGTTATTGGCAGTATTAATGCTGATGGATTCAGGAGAACATGCCCATGAAGCGCACGCGCATGACTCTTTGCAACTATTTGATTGGCTACTGATGCTCGCCCCTGCGCTGTTATTGGCCCATGCCTTAGCTGCAGGCCGTTATGCGCTAGGGCTACGCCCAGATAACCCACAACCATGGTCACAGTGGTTGCAACGTCTTGCGGGACCAGAGGTTCTGTTGTTAACACTGCTATTGCTGGGGCCGCTATACGCCCTGATGCAGTTGTTTTCCTGCCTGTTAATCGGTGGGCTACTCACCCTCTTGCAAGCTAGACCGGTTAATAGTCAACCGCAACCAGGCACCAATGCTGTCGAGTTTGGCTTTAGCTACGGCATTGATCATAGTGCGCCGTGGATACTTTTGAGTTTGCTGTTAGCCAACCTCATTGGTCATCCGTCAGTACCATTGAACCATGACTGGATCCAGGTGGCCGTATTAGTGCTGATCTTTATTCCTATGCAGCTCAGTCCCCTTGGTAGCACAGTACTTGCGGCTACGCTGGCATATAGCGGCTGGAATCCGCCTGCATTGGTGCTGAGTCTGTGCGCCGCCCAATTGTTGAATATCAGCCAATTGCGAGTGTTATCATGGTTCCAGAAGTCTGCGACATTATTACTGCTACTTCTGCTTGTTGCATTGGCAGGCTGCTGGCAGCCACAATGGCAGCAACTGCTGCCACACTGGTCCGCGATCAGTACCGTCTCGTTGGCAGTTCTAGCCTTGCTATTTGCCATCAGTTTGTTGCGGCAGGGCCCTAGGCGCTTCCTCAAGGCCTTGAAACCACAAACACTTTCTGCACCGACGGCAGTACACCATCACGGCCACGCCGAACATCACCATTGAGTTCGGTAACCTGTTGCGTAGCCACAGCATTCGACACTCAAGGAGGATAGTATGTGCATACTGTTTATAGCGCTGCAGCAGCATCCAGATTACCCTCTTATTCTGTGCGCTAACCGTGACGAGTACCATCACCGGCCAACCGCAGCCGCGCACTTCTGGGCAACAACGCCGCAAATGCTGGCCGGTAAGGATCTGAACGCTGGGGGAAGTTGGCTCGGCGTGAACCGTCGCAGATATTTAGCCGCTGTTACTAATATCCGTGCGCCGCAGTTACTACGGGATGACCGCCGAAGCCGAGGAGAATTGGTGATAAAAGCGCTGCAATCACCAATAAATATCGATTGGCTGCAACAACATCGGCAAGATTACAACCCGTTTAATCTGGTTTTTGGCTCTGCCTCAGCGCTGTTCTGTTACAACAGTCTCAGTGGCACAGTACAACCGCTGACGGCGGGTTTTCATGCCATCAGTAACGGCGCACTGGATGATATCTGGCCCAAAATGGCAAAAGGGACACATGCACTGCGGCAGTTGATACGCGCGGCACCATCGCTGGATACTGAGGCGTTATTAACGCTGATGCAGGACGATGCAGAAGCTGATGTGGCACAGTTACCGGCAACTGGCATTGAAGCTGAATGGGAGCGTAAACTTTCGGCGATTTTTATTCGCCACCCCCACTATGGCACACGCAGCACCACTTTATTAATGCAAAACCGTGCCGGAGTGATGCAGTTCATGGAAGTACGCTATAACAGTGAGGGCCGCGAGTTTGGTCGTGACCAGTTTCAGTTTATGCCAGAACTGCCGTATTAAGAGGTGTGATCGTGCACTATCACCCATTTATCTTCGTGCTTCTCTACCAACAGTGTAAACACGCCTGAGGTCAGTCGGTCGGGTTGTTGCAAACGCCACTCCCCCGCGACCAACGCCGCATAATTGCTTAGCATATGGATATCAATGGCTTTGAGCTGCAGTTTTCCCATGGTTTTCTGATCTGGGTAATTCTCTTCATAGGCTTTCAGCATATTGTCCCAGCCGTAAACAAAACCGCCACCTGAGACAAAGCGCAGTTTCTCATCACGCCAGTAGCCTTGCATGTAACTTTGGATATCCCCTTGATTCCAAGTCTGTTGTTGATGTTGTAGCAACGCCATAACATCATCCGTCGGTACCGCCTGCACCAGCAGACTGCAACATAAACTGCCGCAGAGCAGCAGTGTCCGTAATAGATTCATGCGATATCCTTATCCTTCAATAAGTTGGTGATAACTATTGTGCCAGTCATGACGTTACCACCAACGCAATCACCAAGGCAAACCGCTTGGCCTTCACTGCTCTGCCACATCCACACGCCGTAAGCTGCGAATATCGTTACCCGTTGGTGCTTGAAAGGCTCGCAAGTCGAACTGCGGCAAAATAGCAAAGATATGGTCAAAAATATCAGACTGGATCTCTTCGTAATTTACCCAGCGGGTATCGTTAGTGAAGATGTACAGCTCTAGAGGCAATCCTTCGGTCGTAGGCGCTAACTGCCGTACCATCAAGGTCATCTCCTGATGAACTTTTTCATGGTGCCGTAAAAATTCCACCAGATAAGCCCGGAAGGTTCCCACATTAGTCAAACGTCGGCCATTCACCGGCATATCCATATCCGGAATTTTGGCATTGGACTCACCCAGTTCATGGATTTTTTTCGGCAGATACTCTTTAAGATAATTGATTTTTGCCAGCCGTTTACGATCTTCTTCTGTCAGAAAACGTATGGAATTGATATCAATATTAACAGAGCGTTTGATACGACGGCCGCCAGATTCCGACATACCGCGCCAGTTACGGAATGCATCTGAAACCAGAGCATAAGCAGGGATCATCGTGATAGTTTTATCCCAGTTACGCACTTTGACGGTGGTCAGAGACACTTCTTCCACCGAGCCATCGGCACCGTATTTATCCATCTGGATCCAGTCACCAGGGCTGACCATGCGGTTAGCCGCCAACTGAATGCCCGCCACAAAACCTAGAATAGTGTCCTTAAACACCAACATCACCAGACCGGTGGCGACACCCAAGCCACTGAGGAAGTACACCGGTGACTGGTCCGCAAGCACCGAGACACTGACAATTAAAGCCACGAAGAACAGGAATAACTTACATAACTGGACAAAGCTTTTAATCGGCAATCGGCGACTGATGAGCTTGACGTCTGCCACCTCGTTGACAGCGTCCAATGCGGCATATAAAGCACGCACCATCACCACCACCAGCCAGACGCTCAGCAATTTGTCGACCAAAGCACTGGCCAGTTTATGTTCAGTTAGTGCAACTGGAACCAAGAAATTGAGCACCATCGCCGGCACCAACAGCGACAGCTTTTCCAGTACCCGATGCCGCAGAAATATATCGTCCCAGGTAGCTTTGGAGCGAACGATCATCAGATTCATTGCCCGCACCACACCTCGGCGAATAACAATGTAAGCAACCGCGGCCAATATCAGGCTGCTCAGGATCAATATAGCGGTGGCCAGCCAACCGGAAGGTTCACTGTTAATGCCAAATTTTGCCAGCCAATCCGTCAACACAACGCGAAAATCTGTTTCCAAATCTGTTCTCTCCAACCAACTTATAGTTCCGACCGTCGTCGGCGCACGCTAGCGTAACATACCGTTTCGTATGCTGGTTTAACAGTTGTTGAATAACAGTTTGGAAATTTTATTGGGAAGAAAATGAAAGGGTAACATCATCGGCAGTGGGCTGTTCAAAATGCACCAGAGCATCTGCGGGAAATCCGCCAACTTGTAACAATCCGTCTTCCTGCCAGGCTAATGCCAGTTGCTCGTGACGTCCTTTAACTACCATCAGCGCCGGATAACGGTCGCCAGAGATCTTGTCCACCAATCCCAGATAACTGTACCACTGATGCGAGTGTCCGGTATTGCAATTAGAAAAACTTACTTCGGCCAGCCATAATTGCTGTGGTGATTCGGCTCGCTGTAACGGTAACACTTGGCAAAATTCATCGGCCGCACGTGTTTCGGCAAAACCCACGAGATAAAAAAACAGATATCCGGCCAGTAAGCAACCCACAACCATGCTACCAAGACGCACGCCGTAACTGGCTACAACCTTGATGCGCGCCGCCACAAACCCTCCTTACATCATTAACAGGAAGAAATCAGGCTAACGGTATTTATTAGTTAAGTAAATCCAAATAATGTCACGAACTATCTAGCAATTGTTGCAAAAAATTTAATAATGTCGGCAATCGATTGAATTAACGCTAATAACTGCGGTGCCGACAATAAGGAATTGCTAATCTATTGGCCGGTTTTTCGGCTTGCTGACGGCTTTACTCGCTTTGGCGGGTTGGCAAGTTGGACAAAATACCGTGCTACGTTGTCCGAGACGAATTTCTGATAACAGGCTCCCGCAATGTAAACAAGGTTGACCACCACGGCCGTAAACCAGCAACTTCTGCGCAAAATAGCCCGGTTTGCCATCAGCATTAACAAAATCTTTGAGAGTCGTGCCCCCTTGCTCAATAGCTTGGGCCAGAATAGCCTTAATCTCAGCGACCAGCACTAATAGTTGCTCGACAGTTACCCGCTCACCAGCTGTCTGCGGGTGGATCCCCGCCGCAAACAACGCTTCATTCGCGTAAATATTGCCAACACCAACAACAATGGCATTGTCCATCAGACACAGCTTCATCGCCTTACTTTTACCTTTGAGCGCCTGTTGCAGGTATTGCGGATTGAAAGCCTCGGTCAACGGCTCCGGCCCCAGCTTTGACAGCAGAGGATGGGCCTGCTCCGGTAACTCACACCACAACCAGGCGCCGAAACGGCGTGGATCGTTAAACCGGAGGACAAAACCATTCGCCAATTCCAGATCGATATGGTCATGCTTCGCTGGTGGTGTAGCACGCGTAAGAATGCGTAAACTGCCTGACATTCCCAGATGCACTATGGTGGTACCAGCATCGGTATCAAGCAGCAGATATTTGGCACGACGTCGCACCGCGCGAATGGTTTGCCCAACAATCTGCCCGGCAACCTCTGGCACCGGCCAACGTAAGTTAGCATTACGGACCACCAACCGGCGTACAGTTTGCCCTACCAACCAAGGTTCAATACCGCGGCGGGTTACCTCTACTTCGGGTAATTCTGGCATAAAGGGAATGTCTCTCGATTTAACTAAGATCAACGCTCAGCATTAAGTAGCGGCACCAGTGAAGCTCGTTGACTAGGCGGGATCTGGTACCAATTACCGGCCGCCGATTTCAACAGTCCAGTGTCAACAAATAGTAACCAGATTTGCGCTTCACGATCGGTTAATTGCAACAACAGTTCCTGAGGTTTAGCCGAGGCGTCCAGTTGAGGCTCATCTAGCAGTGGTGACACACGAATATGCAGCCAACTGTCAACCCATTGCTTGCAGTTCAGGACTTTATCATCACACTGCCATTCATCTCTGGCATTACGAGTCATCCATACACCTGAAAGCTGCAATTGCGCTAACCGCGCCTGCTTATCAAATAACGGCACAGTTTCTTTGGGGGTATCATGGGTGTGCTTATTCAGCATCGTCAACAACCCTATCATCACCACCGATGCAATAATAAGGATGTTATTCCACTGTCTGCGGGTCAGCGCCATAATTGATATTCTCGGCCAATACCACCTCAGTCTATCACTGGCGGGACCTCAGCCACCAGTGGCATTCATGAAACGTAGGATTTGCGGACTATCAGGCTGATCAAAATGATGTGAGCGCGGCTTGCGTTGCAAAGACTCAGTAATGGTTTGCTGCAACAGTCCAATATCATCCGGGTACTCACGCACGACTTGTTTCAGGTCTACCGAGTTTTCATTACCCAGACACAGCAGCAAACGGCCGTCGGCAGTCACTCGCACGCGGTTACATTCGTGGCAGAAATTGTGACTATGGGGTGAGATAAAACCGATATGGATATCACTGTCGGGCATCTGGAAATAACGGCAGGGGCCACCGGTACGACGGTTGGACAGCGTTAACGGATAATGCTGTTCAATCACCCGCTGTACATCGTCACTGGACATATAACGAGGTGATTCCCTTTCGACTATCTGCCCTAGCGGCATCTCTTCAATAAAAGCAATATCCAGTCCCCGACCACGGCAAAACTCCACCAGCGCCAGAATTTCATCTTCATTGCGCTGTTTAAGGATTACCGCATTCACCTTTATCCGCTCAAAACCGGCGTCAATGGCAGCATCGATTCCTGCCACCACGCGTTCTAGCTTACCAATACGCGTTAGCGCCTGAAATCGTACCGGATTAAGCGTGTCCAGACTGATATTGAGTCGTGACAAACCGGCGGCTTTCAGCGTAGGAGCCAACTTGGTTAGATGTGAACCGTTAGTGGTCATCGACAGCTCCCGCAATCCAGGCAACTGATGTAAACGTGCCACCAATTGCGTAACATCGCGGCGCATCAACGGTTCACCACCGGTCAGACGGATCTTGGTCACCCCCATCTCGGTGAACGCCTGACACACATGTGCCATTTCTTCTAGCGACAACACCTGGTGCTTGGGCAAAAAGCGGGGATTATCACCCATACAATAAACACAACGGAAATCGCACCTGTCAGTTACCGATAACCGCAGGTATTCAACTTTGCGGGAAAAACCATCGCTGAGGTTCATAGCCATACCTCACAGCAGCGCGCCAAATGGCAAAATGTATAAGGGCTGTCCAGCAGCAACACGTTCATCCTGATCGCCTATTACCGCCAAGCAGTTGCCCTTCACCATAGAGCTTAACATGCCCGATCCCTGCGAGCCGGTGGATGTCACATGCAGTTGACCATCAGCGCCGATACGGGCAATTGCCCGGCTGAATTCTGTGCGCCCCTGACGGCTTTTGAAGGTCTCATCGGCAATGGCAGGCAGTAATTGCGGTTGCCAGTCGAGCTCGCCTGCCAGTTTGCGCAGAGCTGGCTGCACAAATAGCAGAAAGACCACCATCGTCGCCACAGGATTCCCCGGCAAGCCAAAGAACAAGGCATCGTTGACCTTGCCAAAAGCTAACGGTCTACCAGGCCGCATGTTGATGCGCCAGAAATGCACTTCGCCAATAACCGCCAGTACCTTTTTGATGTAATCAGCATTACCGACCGATACGCCACCGGAGCTGATCACAACGTCAGCCTTGGCGGCTGCACCTGCCAGTGCGGCAGTCAGCGCAGCTTCTGAATCTTCGATAATGCCAAGATCGATAACGTCACACCCCAACCGTTTTGCCATCGCTTTGATAGTGAAACGATTAGAATCATAGATACAATTCGGTTTTAGTTCAGTGCCCGGTTGGCAGACCTCATCACCCGATGAAAAAACGGCAACTACCGGACGACGCACGGCACTGATTTGCGCAAACCCTAAAGACGCTAATAGGCCTTGCTCCGCCGCACCAAGACGACTACCCGCGGCCAAAGCTACCGCACCTTTAGCTATGTCTTCACCAGCCAAGCGGACATTTTGCCCGGCCTTGAGCGTGCCAGAGAAACGCACATATCCATCGGCTTCATTCGCCAGTTCTCGCGGCTGCACCGCATTGGCCCCTGTTGGCAATGGCGCGCCTGTCATAATTCGCACCGTCTCACCAAGTTGCAGTTGCGCATCGTAGCTGTGCCCAGCCAACACTTCGCCTTTCACCTCAAAGGCTTCTGGCACCGGTTCGCGGTGGACAAAGGCATAGCCATCCATTGCGGAATTAGTCTGCTGAGGGACATCTACGGGCGATACTGCATCACAAGCCAAGATACGGTTGTCGCTGTCATCCAACATCAATGTTTCTGTAGCACCGATAGGTTGCACTTGCGCTAGGATCTTATCGATCCCCTGGCGCACAGACAGATTGTCGCCATCGCCAGTTTCACTGGCATCAAGCGGCAGCGGTTTTACTACGGGGTGCGGCGGCCGCCAGTTAGCAGCATATTGCAGAACAAAATCCGCAATCTGCTCAATGTTGTTGATATCCAGCCGTAGAATTTGCGCGGGTAGCTGGGTTTCGTCACAACAAGCAACCGCCAGAATATTAGGGTCTTCGGTATAGATAAAAGGTTTACCCAGCGCCGCCCGATGTAATTCAATTTTTGGCAACGCCAGTTTTTTAAAGCCTTCGACCAACACCAAATCGGCTTTATCGGCTTCCAACTGTTGCAGCAAATGCACCAGATCTGGATCCGTTTCTTGTGGATCCTCGGTCATCAAAGCCCAGCGTATGTGGGAGGCCACCAGCATTTGTCGGGCTCCGGCTTTGCGCATTTCATAACTGTCTTTGCCGGGAATATCCACATCGAAATTGTGATGCGCATGTTTGAGCACGGCCAACCGCAACCCTCGTTGTTTCAAGACGGGGATCAATTGCTTCAGCAGGGTGGTCTTGCCAGTGCCACTATAGGCACAAAACCCCAATACTGGAATTGACAACGGGTTGTGAAAAACAGTGCTCATAGGAACCTCTTTAAGCTTTTGATATCACTGCGGCCAATTGCTGTTTCTGTTCTTGAGTGTTGACATTCACAAACGCATTGGGTTGATCAGCAAATGATACTCTGGCGACTTTAAAATCTTCAAACCAGCTTTCTACTCGACGCTGGCCACTCTCCAAGTAAGTCTTTAATGATTGCCGTAGTTTTGGTTTCAACAATAACACCACCGAATGATCGCGTTCACCATCGGTTGCCACCGCTAAGTCAGCATCTTCCGCCAGGAGTTGCTGTTGCATGCGTTGCGCTAAATCCAGTGGTAACAATGGACAATCACAAGGCACCACCAACATCAGCTCGGTCTGACATTCCGCCAGGCCACTGTAAATACCCGCCAACGGTCCAAGAAAACCTTGCAACTGATCAGCAAAGACCTCAAAACCGAAAGCAGCATACCTTTCCTGATTTTTATTAGCGTTGATCCGTATCTTATTTACTTGATTTCTAAGTCGGTCAATCACATGCACAATCATGGGTTTATCCAAGAGCTCGATCAGCCCCTTATCTTCGCCACCCATGCGCCTTGCCAGCCCACCGGCAAGAATCATTGCTTCAATCTGCTGCGACATGATGTCTGTTCAACTCCGCCTGTGTCCCCGAATATAATTGAGTAGTCGTAATCCGCTGCGACTTAATTTGCCAACGTTCACTGCATAATTGAATTAACTCAGAGTCCTGATGACTACTTATCAACAGCCCGGTGTGTTGATGTTTTAATTCGCCGATCATCTGACAAACCAACTGTTGCGATACCTGATCCATGTTGGAGATAGGTTCATCCAGCATCAGTAATGATGGCTTCAACAACCACACTCTAGCCAGCGCCAATCGCTGCCGTTCACCTCCAGATAAAGTGGAGGCATTGGCTTTCAGTAAATTATCCAGTTTCGCCAGTTCGATGGCAGAGGTCATACGTTGACGCTGTTCAGCCTCACTCAGCCTACTGTAGCGCTGAGCCAGCTGCAAATTGTAGCCGACATTACCTTCAAACAGATAGGGATGCTGATGCAGATACAAGGCTTTACCAAGCAAGGAATCTTTACGCCACCAAGGTGCCTTAGCGAAACCTTCAGCCACAATAGCGCCACGGGTTGGCCGTAACAACCCGGCCAATAACTTCATTAACGTGGTTTTACCACTGCCATTATCTCCACTAAGGTAGATAACGTCATTTTGGCTAAAACACAGATGTTCGGCGGTGAACAACTGACGTTCACCAAAGCGCATCTCGATATCACTGGCAATAAGTCTGCACATATGACGTCCTAATGGCTTCGTGGTTGAGCAGCACCACGCAAGGCTCCCAACATAAAATTCAGGATCAGTGACAAAATCAGTAACACCAGCCCCAAGGCAATCGCCTGCGCAAAGTCACCTTTGCTGGTTTCCAGAGCAATAGCCGTAGGGATATTGCGGGTTACTTCGGCAATGTTACCGCCCACCATCATGGAACAACCAACTTCTGTCACAATGCGAGAGAACGCAGCGATGACGGCCATCAGCAGCGGCACCCGCAGCTCACGACAAATCACCCACACCGCGCCTAACCAGCTGGCCCCCAAGGTGCGGCAGGTCTCCCAGGCACGCCGATCAACACTGGTGAAAGCGGCATGGCTCATGGCCACCAGCACAGGTGCACAGATCATCATCTGCCCCACAATCATCCCTTTTTGGGTGAATAGCCAGTGCAGATCGCCAAAGGCACCATTGCGAGTAAGCAGCAGATATACCAGCAAACCAATCACCACCGTGGGTACCGACTGTAATGTCTGCACCAAATTAATAGCAATCCAATGACCACGAAAATGGCTGAATGCCAGTATAAATCCGATGATTAATGAGGGAACAAGGGTGATAAGCAGTGCCGCGAACGACACGGAAAAAGACACTGAGATGATCGACCAGACTTCAGGGTCCAGACTAAACAGCAGGCCAAAGGCCTGCTGTATCAGGGCTAACCAGCCTTCTGTCATTTGTGATAAGTGGCTTTAAACAGCTGCTGTCCTTGCACTTTAAAGTCATTGATCAATTGCTGACCTTTATCACTGATGAGCCAATCACTGAATGCACGGGCACCTTTATGGTTCAGATCTGGATATTTTTTAGCGTTGATCAGAATAACCTGATAAGGGTTCGCTAGTGTTTTACCGCCGTCAAAATCGATCTGCAGATCCAACTTGCCTTCATAAGCGATGTAAGTGCCACGATCCGACAGAGTATATCCCTGCATTTCGTTAGCCATTAGCAGAGTCTTACCCATGCCTTGGCCTACCGATTTATATCCAGCAAAATCAGGTTTCACGTCAGCCGCTTTCCAGATCAACAGTTCTTTCTTGTTGGTACCTGAATCGTCACCGCGAGAGATAAAAGGAACACCTGACTTGGCGATTTTTGTGAAAGCTTCTTCGGCAGATTTGCTGTCGTGGATTTTGGCAGGGTCATTTTTCGGACCGAGCACCACAAAATCGTTTTCCATAATGCCGCGAGGCTCAACACCAAAGCCATCGTTAACAAATTTAGCTTCAGCATTTGGCGCATGGGTCATCACCAGATCCACGTCTCCCTGAGAACCGAGTTTCAGCGCCTTACCAGTACCAGTGGCAATCACCTGTACTTTGTAACCGGTATCGGCTTCAAACTTAGGCAGCAGATACCCCAGCAAACCTGAGTTTTCAGTACTGGTGGTAGTCGCGAGTTTGATGATTTTTGTGTCCTGGGCATAAGCAGAGATATTAAACAGCATCCCAGCAGCAACAACGAACCCCAACAGTTGTTTCATTTTCAGCATGATTGCTCCTTGATAATACGGAACTGGTTTCCATTCATAGCGGAAAACCTTGTCCATTTTTTATTTCGGCCGAATATAGCAATTTAGATGCCACTACCAATTTTGGGCAAAATGCGTACAAGAGGGGAGTTTCATGTGAGCCATATCACAAGCTTATTAAAAACCATCCAGACATTTTGTCACACACAGGTTTTTACATGGCCCATACTGACCAATTTATGCAACATCAATGATAGAATGCTAGGCTAATGAGTCAAAATGTCTTGCCGAATAAATCTATGAGCCAAATTGATCCGCCACTAAAGCCACTACCGTCTGCGGTATCGGTATTGATCGTCGATGATGAACCAGGAATGCGGAGTTTCCTGAGTAAAGCACTGACCAAAAAATTCGCACTGGTTGAAACAGCCGCCAGCATTGAAGAGGCGGAACAGTTGCGCAGCCGCTGCCATTTTGATCTGCTGATAGTCGACATTCGGCTGCCGGGACGTTCCGGTATCGAATGGCGTGAAGCGTTAGACGATCAGGAACGTCGCTCCGATATCATTTTTATGACCGGTTATGCCGATATGGATGTGGCAATTCAGGCGCTGCGTGCTGGTGCGTCAGATTTTATCCTCAAGCCGTTCCATCTGGACCAGATGATGCAGTCAGTGGATCGCTGTATCGAACGGCGACTGCTAAAACGCGAAAATTTGATGCTGCGCCGCGAGGTGTCAGCGGGTTATTCCTCCTCAATTATTGGCAACAGCGATGCCATGAAAGAGGTGAAACGCATCATTGAGCGTGTGGCACCAACCAATTCGGTGATCCTCATTGAAGGGGAGTCAGGCACAGGTAAAGAGTTGGTCGCTCGTCAGTTGCATCTCCTCAGCGGCCGCCAAGGACCGTTTGTGCCGGTAAACTGTGGTGCCATTGCGCCGGAACTGCTGGAAAGTGAATTGTTTGGTCACACCGCCGGTTCTTTCACTGGCGCCAAGGGGAACCGTGAAGGTCTATTCAGTTTTGCCTCCGGTGGCACCATTTTTCTCGATGAAATCGGTGAGATGCCCCTTAAGATGCAAACATCGTTGCTGCGGGTATTAGAACAGAAATCCATCCGCCCCGTCGGCAGCGAAAAAGAGGTGGCTATCGATGTCAGAGTCATCGCAGCCACTAACCGTAAGCTGGCCGAAGAAGTGGAAGCGGGTGGATTCCGTCGCGATCTGTTTTATCGATTGAATGTGCTCAATATTGTGATCCCGCCGTTGCGCAGCCGCCCTGAAGATGTGGTGGAACTGACTCATCACTTTACCCGTCAACTGGGCGCAGAACTAGGGGTACGCGAAGTGGTGTGGAGCCATGAAGATCTGCTGAAACTGCAGCAATATTCTTGGCCAGGTAATATCCGCGAACTGCGCAACATGATTGAACGTTGCCTGCTGCTGGGTAAACCTCCGGCAGAATACTGGAAAGAATTACCCAAAATGGAACAACCGGTACAAACCGGCTATCCGTTGGATTGGCCATTAAAAGATGTGGAACGCGATCATGTCACGGCGGTAGTTGATGCTCATGGAGGCAACAAATCGGCAGCTGCAAGAATTCTTGGTGTATCGCGTAAGACGTTGGATCGTAAATATAAAGAGTGGTTTGATACCGACCCGGATGCGGAGGATTAAGTGTCGCTGTTTCAGCGGTTTTTCGGCCTTACCTGGCGGCAGATGCAAGCCAAGGTGCGCTATCGCATTTTGATCCTGACACTGTTGCCTATCTTGCTGACACTGGTGAGTCTGGTATTTATCACGATTTACTGGAATATCAGCTACACAGGCAAGCAGCTGTTTATGAAGGTCAAAGCCGATCTTACGGTAGCCATAAACACGCTGTCATCGGTACAGGACCATCAAGAAAAGCAGCTGGAAAGAGTCATGCACTCTTATGAATTCCAGACCGGTTTTCGCGCTATTGAAAGCGGCAATAATGCTCAACTGGACGCGATTCATGAGTTTTTGCAGCAACAGCAGAAACTACTGAACCTGGATTTCCTGCGCTTAGTGAGCATTGATAACGTCGCCGGAGACCCGCAATTACGGCAGATGTTGCCCCGAGTGATAGGGCATCAGGCTTACTCTGGGTTGATGGTACTCGGTGATTCCGAACTCACCCGCATAGACAGTCATCTGGCACAACGCGCACATATCCCAATCGTTGCGACGCCAAGAGCACAAGTACCTAAAAACGCAGAAGAAACAAGAGGTCTGTTAAGCCGCAGCTTATTACCCGTACCCGATGCACAAGGGCATGTTGGCTGGTATCTGGACGGTGGGACACTGATCAATGGTGACACCCGTATTGTCGATCATATCCGCGATTTGGTGTATGACAAAGGCACACTGCCGGATCACTCCATAGGCACAGTCACCATTTTCCTCAACAACATTCGTATCAGTACCAATGTGCCGCTGAATATCGGCCCAGGGCATGACCGAATGCAGGGTCGAGCACTCGGGACGCTAGTGTCTGAAGAAGTACGGCAAAAGGTGTTGGATCAAGGCAAGCTGTGGATCGACCGTGCGTTTGTCTATAATGACTGGTTCATTTCGGCCTATGCGCCGCTCGAGGATATCCGGGGTAAGCGCATTGGGATGATTTACAGTGGTTTTTCAGAAGCACCGTTTATCCATAACTACCTGCTAAACATTATTGAGCTGGGTACCATATTGATGTTGGTATTGCTGGTTTCTGGCATGTTGGTTTATCGCGGCGCTTACAGTTTGTTGCAACCCATTGAACGCATACATCATGTTGTCAACGCAGTGCAATCTGGTCGCAATATGCGTATTGGCGCTCTGGGACTGGATCGGGACAACGAACTGGCGAATCTGGCAGAACAGTTTGATCGGATGCTGGATCTGTTACAACACCGCAATGCGCAAATCCAGGCAGCTGCTGAACAGTTGGAGATGAAAGTCGAAGAACGCACCCGCAGCCTGCAGGAGAAAACCGAAGAACTCCAGAAAAACGTTAAGCTGCTGAATGAAACCCGCCATCAGTTGGTCACTAACGAAAAGCTTACAGCGCTAGGGGAACTTACGGCCGGTATTGCCCATGAAATCAATAACCCTACTGCAGTCATCCTCGGCAATATGGAGTTGTTACGTTACGAACTGGGTGATAATGCCAGTAGCGTGCAAGAAGAAATAGATCTGATTATTCAGCAGGTTGGCCGCATTAGTACCATTATTCGCAGCCTGCTGCAATACAGCCGTCCCGGCGAATTCAATGCGCCACTGGAGATCCAACAGCTAACACCGATCATTGAAGAGATGCAGTTGCTGGTACGTCATTCTCTCGGAAAACAAGAAGTCGTGTTATTACCGGAGCTACACGCCAGTTATCCGGTAGAGGTTAACCGACCACAATTGTTGCAGGTGTTGATCAACATGGTGATGAATGCTGCACATGCGATGGATGGTAAAGGACGGATCTGGCTGCGCGCCTATGACTGGGTGGTACAGGGTGAACCTATCGGTGCCAGAATTGAGATTGAAGACGAAGGCCGTGGCATTCCCGCCGACCAGATTGGTCGCATCTTTGATCCGTTTTACACCACCCGTAAGGATGGTACTGGCTTGGGCTTATCGCTAAGTTACGGCATCATCAACCGTATAGGTGGCACCATTGATGTCCGTTCAATCGTTGGTAAAGGAACGTTATTTACCATTAGTTTGCACCACCGCGCCAAAGAGCCATTCAACCCACCTTACGACAATTTGTTCGGACAAGCCGACGATAGCAGTGCTTCATCCTAGCAAAAGATAAAAAAAGACCGGGTTATTAACCCGGCCACAAAGAGTGTGTGAGCAATGTCGTGCTTTGCAAACTCAGGAACACCATAATTCGAAGTCATTACCACAAAACTTGTCATTAAGGATGAGTTTTGGAACGCACATTAATAGTAATAATTCTCATTTAGATTTGCAAGCATTATTTTTGCACGACACCATATTTTTTTAGATCCGGTTATCACCCACACTGCACGACAGTATGCGGCTGATCTGCGCCATACTACGACCACTGCACTGTTGCCAGTGATTAAACACGGCCTGTACCTGATTCAGGCCACTCAAGGAGGTGAAACTAGCATCCACTAACTGATGCGCCTTGAAGTAACCTTTAACATCATCGGTTAGCAGGAAGGTATCTTTGCCAATATTTCGCAGAAAATACGGGCCGGTATTGCCTCCCAGCCTAGCGCCACGTTGTTTAAGTTGCAGCCAAAGCCCGACGATCTCTTCTACAGGCCACAGCGCAATATAACGTGCCAGACTGCCGTGCTCCTGGGCAATTTCACGCACCATCTGGGCATTGTCGTAAATCGCTTGTGTTTTCTTGAGATGGCGGATCAACTGCGGATCTGCGGCACGCTGCTGGATCTGTTCCGGCGACAACATCAGCACTTTCGATGGCTCAAAATCAAAAAATGCCTGTTGATAAAGTGGCCATTTATGTTCCACCACTTTCCAGACAAACCCACTCTGAAATACCTGCTTACTCATAGCAGATAACAGTTCAGCGTCAGCATACTGTTGCAACTCATCAGGGGTTAACACTTCTGGTAACAGGCTTTCCAACCGTTCATGGCCACCCTTGCGTTCACTGGCACGGGCATATATCTCATCAAACGCTTCAGGTTTATTCATGGTATGTGTCCCTACTGCTACTAGCGGGTATCCGAAGTTCGGCACCCTGCATGGCGAAATTAAATGCTCACTGTTTAACTTATAGTTTTGGTTACTCTGACTCAACAGGCAACCTTTATGGATGCTCCAGCGATATCGAATGCTGGTATTTGCCACAGTAGTGCAACCGGGAGCATTAATCGCTGCGGCACAGACACTTAACATCAGCCACTCCATGGTCAGCCAATATCTGCAGAAATTGCAGCAATGCCTTCGCTGCCGTCTGTCGCATCGCCCCTCTCGCACTATCGGTCTGGCAGACAATAACCGGGAATTCTTTGGCAACTGTACGAAATTACGGCAATTAGCAACACAAGCTGAACGGCATTGCCACAGCACGACTCATGCACCAAGCAACCGCGGCAACTGCCGCTGAATTATCAACTAGCGCCGTTAACGCCCAGTTGCTATCAATCTTGCGCAGATATGCCGCCAGCGCGCATCCAAGTGTTATAGGATTTTTTGCAGCGACGACTGGGGCAATTGGCCGCAACCCGCTACAGTTAAAGTGACCAAATTGCCGGAGGGCGCGATGGAGCTTTACTACTACCCGTTGTTTCGCCATTCACAGAAAGTATTGCTGGCGATGTTTGAAAAACAGCTAAGTTTCCTGCCGCGGGTGACTGACTTGCATGATCCGCTGCAACGACGGGCTTTTGCCGAACTGCAACCACTATGTCGTTTACCCTTGTTGATAAGTAATGATGGCCGTCAGCTACCAGAGTCCAGCATCATAGTGGAATATCTGGACCAATTGGTGGACGTTGGCAGCAAGCTGCTGCCAGATGCGCCGCAGCAGCAATTACAGGTACGCTTATATGATCGACTCATAGATAATTATCTCAGTTATCCACTGCTGCAATTGGAACAACAGCTGAGATTACCCAAAGAGCTGCAGCAACCGCTGTTGCAACGGCAACTGGAAAACCGCATTCATACCCTGCTGGCACAGTTAGAACAGCAGTTAGAGCAGCACCATTGGTTATGTGGTGAAAGTTTCACTTTGGCCGACTGCGCTCTGATCCCCAGTCTGGCAGCATTACCAACCCGTTTTAATCTGCTGGATTTCCCGGCACTGGGCAGCTACTGGTTGCATGCACAGCTGCGGGGTTCCTGGATGCTGGTACAAGACGAAGTAGAGCAGTTATTACAACTGCAGCAGAACGGCCAACGCACATCCTGATTGTTTATGATAGGTTCTGCTGTTTTTTGGATTGCAATAGCTGTTTCCAAGTCAATACATCATCGGCAAGCTCCGGCATGTCGCCCTGATATTGGGCCGCTTGCAACAATTCTGTGGTGGCGATTTTTCGGCCTTTACAAACGAATAGGCCTCTAACATTGGCAATGGCATGCAACCCTCGGTCGCTAACAAAGCGTTGCTCAATGTAGAAGTACTTTTCATCCCAACCTAATATTCGGGTCTCAACATGAAATTTACGTAGAGGTTTGATATCTCTGATAAAGGTAAATTCAGACGCGTTAACTATCGGTAACCATTTACGTTGCAGAAACGGCTTTAACAACCCCATTTCAGCCAACATGAAAGTACGAGCCAAATCCATCAGCGCTGGATAACGGGCATTGGTCAGATGCATATTGATGTCGCAATCCGTTGGCCAAGCGCGGAAAGCTAAACGGGAAACCTCAAGGAAATCAATACTGCGGGCATGACGCATGCGCCAAAGTAACAGCCAAAATAGCCGGAAATACAGGTTCATCGCACTTGCTCAGTTGTCATAATTGAGCTCAGGCTAACAGAGGTCTTACCAGTCAACAAGCGTTAACTAGATCACAAAAGGCGCCCGAAGGCGCCTTTCATATTCATACCTCACACACGTTTCAGGCAGCAATTCCAGAATGACGTAACAGTGCATCAATACTGGGTTCACGCCCGCGAAAACGCACAAATAGCGCCATAGGTTCCTCTGAGCCGCCTTTTTCCAGAATGTTATGCAGGAAATCACGGCCAGTCTGTTGGTTAAATACCCCCTCCTCTTCGAAACGGGAAAAGGCATCGGCAGAGAGGACTTCCGCCCACTTGTAGCTGTAGTAACCTGCCGCATAACCACCGGCAAAAATATGTGAGAAGCCGTGTTGGAACCGGTTAAATGCTGGCGGAATAACCACCGCAACCTGCCGCCGCACATCATCGAGCGTCTGCTGGATACGTGGGCCTTGGGCAGGGTCGTATTCTTGGTGTAGACGGAAATCGAACAGTGCGAACTCCAGTTGCCGCAGCATCATCATCCCAGACTGGAAATTCTTGGCCGCCAGCATCTTGTCCAGCATCGCTTTCGGCAAAGGCTCACCGCTCTGATAATGACCGGAGATCTCTGCTAACGCTTCCTCGGACCAACACCAGTTTTCCATAAACTGACTCGGCAATTCCACCGCATCCCAAGGCACACCATTAATACCGGAAACGCCACCCACATCCACCTTGGTCAACATATGGTGAATACCATGACCAAATTCATGGAAGAGGGTGGTCACTTCGTCATGAGTGAAAAGCGCCGGCTTATCCCCCACCGGACCGTTAAAATTACAGGTGAGATAAGCTACTGGCTTTTGCAGTCCGTGACTGGTGACGCGACGGCCACGGCAATCATCCATCCAGGCGCCGCCACGTTTACCTTCGCGGGCGTACAGGTCGAGATAGAAACTGCCACGATGTTCGCCGGTTTCATCAATCAACTTGAAAAAGCGCACATCTTTATGCCAGCGATCAAAGGCTTGTTGTTCCTGCACCTCAATCCCGAACAAGCGCTTAACGGTGTAAAACAAGCCATGCAGCACTCGGTCTTCTGGGAAATAAGGGCGCAGCTGTTCCTGCGAGATCTCATATTTATGCTGCTTCAGTTTTTCGGCGTAGTAACTTAAATCCCAGGCCGCCAATTCGGTTACGCCGTATTGCGCTTTCGCAAACGCCAGCAACTCTGCCAATTCGGCCTTTGCCTGAGGCTTAGAGCGCAGCGCCAATTCATTCAGAAACGCGATGACCTGTGCAGGCGATTCCGCCATTTTGGTTGCCAGAGATTTCTCTGCGAAGGTGTCAAATCCCAACAGTTGCGCCAACTCATGGCGCAAGCCGAGTATCTCATCCATCAACGGGCCATTATCAAATTTACCCGCATTAGGGCCTTGATCAGAAGCTCGGGTGACAAACGCCCGATAGCACTCTTCACGCAACGCACGGTTGTCGCTGTACATCATCACCGGCAGATAGGAAGGATAATCCAGCGAGAACAGCCAACCGTCCAACGCTTTTGCTTCGGCCATGGCTTTGGCGGCATCCACAGCAGATTCAGGTAAACCGGCCAGTTCAGCCTTATCGGTGATCAATTTATGCCAGGCGTGAGTGGCATCCAGTAACTGGTTGGAAAATTTGCTGGTGAGCTCTGACATCCGTTTTACGATTTCGCCGTAGCGCGCCTTTTGCTGGTCTTCAAGACCAATACCGGATAACTCAAAATCACGCAGGCTGTGTTCGATAACGGTTTGCTGCGCCTGTGTTAGTTCGGCAAAAGTGGCTGACGCATGCAAGGCTTTGTAAGCCTGATACAACCCCTGATGCTGACCGACATAAGTGCCATATTCCGATAACAGCGGCAGACAAGCATCATGAGCCGCACGCCAAGCTTCATTACTGACCACCGCATTCATATGGGAGATCGGCGACCAGATCTGGCTCAGTTCGTCATCCACCTGCTCCAGCGGTGCCACTAGATTGTCCCAAGTATATGGGCCGCCACTAGCCAACACCTCATCAATCTTAGCCCGGCATTTGGCGATGGCCTGCTCCACTGCAGGCTGAATATGTTCCGGTTTTATGCTTGAAAAAGGCGGTAATTCATTAGCTTGCAGTAAAGGGTTGGTCATGGTCAGTCCTTAGTAAAAATGATGCTAGGCAATGAGTTTATAGATAAGGCCTCAATAGCCGTTTATCAAGGCAATTGGTGCAACTTAGCGGAACTAACCGCCTTTAGCAGGAACGCGATGTGCGGTCATAGAGCCAGGTCACAAATTATTGTTCAGATATTCAGCAATTATCAGTAATGCTTTTGTGATCATAAATAAGAGTCATTATTATTTACAGTTATGAGACTGTTAATACAATGACCCCGTCAACAGCTGCAGGTCAGTAAGAAGGTCTCCATGATGAAGTGCGTAACAGCAGCATTGTCGCTGCTGGCGGCGAGTTCAGCGTTTGCCAGTAATGACAGCGAAACGATGGTTTATATGGATTGGGAAAGCCATTACGTCTCAGAAGGGCGCAATAACCTACCACACAGTGGCATCGTCTGGAGTGGTCTTGAACATACCGATGGTGCCTGGCTATGGTATGAGCGCCAAGGCTTCGGAGATAGCCGCAATTTTGTAGAGTTGAATTTGGGGTTCATGTATCAATTTTCACTGCCCGCAGATTTCGCTTTGGCTACCGGTTATAAACGACTGGAATTTTTCGGGAATGAGCGTTGCAGCGACAACGAACTCTCTGCTGAACTCTCATACACGGGTGTTGATTGGCTGACTCCCAATCTGGCCTATACCTATGCCACAGAAGCGCACGGGGCATTTGTAGAATTCAGTCTCACCGGCAACTGGCAGGCCACGGAACACCTTACTATTTCACCCTATATCTTGCAGGGGTGGGACATGGGATTCGCCTCGCTGCATCATGATGGCCGTAACAATTTCCAATTTGGCGTAGAAGCAGCGTATGACATCACAACGCAACTGAATCTTGCCTTGCAACTTAGCCGCAGCATTGGTCAAGGTGACATTGAACAGCAGGCGCGTGAAGAGGACTGTATCGATCACCCAAATCAAACATTTGGCGGCATCGCCCTGAGTTATCGCTTCTAATGTTGAAAAATGGCAGCAACAGGCCATGACGCCTACACTGTGAGAGTCGAAGGAACGACTACCACGGAGGCAGGGAATGTACCGCCAATTGTTGCTATTCATCTCATCCGCTTTATTTGCCACAGAGTTATCAGCCGCGGAACTCAATAATCAAACACCGCGACCACACAACCGTGCAGTGGATGCAGACGGTAAACCGCTCCCCGTACCTGAGGAATTTAAGGCCGCACTGGAGTATCGCGCAGAGGAAGCGATAACCCCGGTTATCTCATCGGGGGACCACAAAAAATCACGCACATCCAAAACCAAGACAACGCCAACCGTTGCCAATGACGCCAGTTGCCGTTGGCTCCATAACCGCATGACCGATCTGCAACGGCGTCTGGAGAGCAGCAGTCATATTGACGCCTACCTAGAGGCAGAATTGTCACAACATCAACAACAATGGTCATGTCTTAAATGTGCCAGTACGGGGCCCAGCAGTGCCGATCTGTCTCGCTGCCGACGCTAATAAGCGGCAACAGAGTCGCTGGTCAGCGGTAGCAATTCTCCCTACAATGGCGGTCTCAATGGCAGTAATGGCTGCTGTAAGCGTCAATTGATGGACAGGCTCGGGAGTTATCACATGACCCAACATTTCGACTATATCTGCCTCGGGGCTGGCAGCGGCGGTATTGCTTCAGCTAATCGCGCAGCCATGCGTGGCGCCAAGGTGTTGCTGATAGAAGCAAAACAACTCGGCGGCACCTGCGTCAACGTGGGTTGTGTTCCCAAAAAAGTGATGTGGTACGGCGCACATATCGCCGAAGCGATGAAACTGTACGCGGCTGATTATGGCTTTGATGTCAGCATCAAGCATTTTGATTGGAATACCTTAGTGCAGAGTCGCGAAGCTTACATCGACCGCATCCACGGTTCCTACGAGCGCGGCCTGGCAAGCAATAAAGTGACGCTCGTCCAAGGCTACGGCAGATTCGTAGATGGCCACACCATAGAAGTGAACGGCGAGCATTACAGCGCTGACCATATTCTGATCGCCACGGGTGGTCAACCGACCATCCCTGAGATCCCCGGGGCCGAGTACGGCATAGACTCCGATGGCTTCTTCGCCCTACGCCAGCAACCGAAACGAGTGGCTGTAGTAGGTGCGGGTTATATTGCCGTCGAAATTGCCGGAGTACTACATGCTCTGGGCAGTGAAACGCACCTTTTTGTCCGTAAACACGCGCCACTGCGTAACTTCGACCCCATGCTGTATGAAACCTTGATGGAGGCCATGGCAGCTGACGGCCCAACTTTGCATACCGAAAGCATTCCTAAAAGCATCACCAAAAACAGTGATGATAGCCTGACCTTATCGCTAGAAAACGGCGAACAATATCAGGTTGACTGTCTAATATGGGCCATTGGCCGACGCCCCAATACCGCTAATCTCGGGCTGGAGCATACTGGAGTGGAACGCGATGCCCACGGTTATATCATTACCGACGGCTGGCAAAATACCTCGGCCAAAGGCATCTATTGTGTGGGTGACATCATGGCTGGAGGCGTGGAACTAACGCCGGTAGCCGTCAAAGCGGGAAGATTGTTATCGGAACGTCTGTTTGGAGACATGCCTCAGGCCAAGATGGATTATGAAAATATTCCCACCGTGGTATTCAGCCATCCCCCTATCGGCACTATGGGGCTCAGCGAACCTGATGCCAAAGCGCGCTTCGGTGAGGATAACGTCAAAGTTTATACGTCTAGCTTTACTGCCATGTACACCGCAGTCACCTCGCACCGCCAGCCCTGCAAAATGAAGCTCGTATGTGTTGGCCCAGAACAAAAAGTCGTAGGCATCCATGGCATCGGCTTTGGTATGGACGAAATTCTTCAAGGCTTTGGTGTCGCGATCAAAATGGGCGCCACCAAAGCCGATTTTGATGCCGTTGTTGCCATCCATCCCACTGGTGCTGAGGAGTTTGTTACCATGAGGTAGCATTGGCGTTAGTGACATGCGAACGGCAGCACTTAGCTGCCGTTTTTAATGCGCATCAGAAATCTGAGGTTGCAAGCCTCCAAGCTCTCCGGCAGAATGCCGCTGATACCACTTTGGGGAACTCATGAAGGCATTTACCGCAACGCTGCTGCTAACGTTACTGCTGATACTCAGCGGCTGTAGCTCTGCGCCTTCGCAACCCACTGAACCGCAAGCCGTTCCGGCGACCAATCCGCTGTCAACGGGTGAACTCAAAACCGTACAGCAACAATGGCAAGGCGTGCCCTATCGCCTTGGTGGCAGCAGTAAAAAAGGCATTGATTGCTCTGGTTTTGTTGCCGTTACATATCAACAACTGCTAGCCATGTCGCTACCACGCACAGTAGAAGAACAGGCCGAGTTGGGTTATGCCGTTACCCGAGCCCAACTGCGCAGTGGTGATCTCTTATTTTTCAAGACGGGGCGGATACGACGTCACGTCGGTATCTATTTGAGTAATGGCGAGTTTATGCATGCCTCAACGAGTCAGGGCGTGACTATCTCCTCACTCAACAATGATTATTGGCGCCGCCATTACTGGCAGGCCAGACGTTTACAACCCTGAACTGTGATTGTGAGCGCCGGTTAAAAGCGCGCCAGGGTACTTTTTTAGGGAGATTTCATATGGAAAAAGCCAAAATCGGCATCGTCACCGTTAGCGATCGTGCGAGTGCCGGCGTCTACGAAGATCTTTCTGGCAAAGCAATTATTGCTACCCTCAATGAATATCTGCTCAGTGAATGGCAAGCAGTCTATGAAGTGATCCCCGATGAGCGGAAACTGATTGAAGCAACGCTAAAGCGTTTGGCGGACGATGAAGGTTGCAGCCTGATTGTGACCACCGGCGGCACTGGCCCAGCCAAACGCGATGTTACCCCCGAAGCCACAGAAGCGGTATGCGATCGCATGATGCCGGGCTTTGGCGAACTGATGCGTCAGGTGTCACTACAATATGTGCCAACCGCTATTTTATCGCGCCAAACTGCGGGATTACGCGCCGATACGCTGATTGTGAACCTGCCAGGCAAACCTAAGTCCATCCGCGAATGTCTGGATGCGGTGTTCCCGGCAATTCCTTATTGTATCGATTTGATGGAAGGCCCCTACCTAGAATGCAATGAAGCGGTCATCAAAGCATTCCGCCCGAAAAAATAATGTCATCGAAAAACAACGCCGGACTGACTTATAGTTCGGCGTTGCTGTGTTATCGCCAGCTAACGCTAACAATAGGTTATTGGCGTAACTTGATGTACAACTCACCATCGTGGATCTGAATATCTTCAACGCCATCGGCAAAGGCGTTCCAAAACCCTCGGTCACCAAATTCACTGACTAAATTGACATTTTTCATGTTGCCAAGCCAAGCATTGGGGATAGGTACGCCCATCAAGCTGACGCCGACCAAAGCCACCACCGGCCGTCGTTTTTTATCCAGATGAATATCCAAACCAGCATTTACCCGCAAAATCTCGCCCGCCATGATGGGAAAGTCCTGTGGAATAGGCACGAGGATCTTGGCGCTGGCAAGATTATCAGAAAAATCGATCGCCACCCGATGAGCAAAATCAGGGTTGCGGCCAATAATGGAATTCACTTCTTTCTCGCTAAATGTTAGCTGCCGCTTAGCGTCTGATTCGCGGTAAGGCTCCGGCGTCAGTTCCTGAGTGGCAGATTTAGCATGCGTCTGGCTATCGCCTTGCCACCCTAACTGTCGCAGTTTTATCTCCAGCTTTTGTGTTTCTTTGTCGTTGAGTGTGACGGGCGTGAGTGGCTTAGGGAAAATATAGGTGCGGATCACCAAGAAACTGACACCAGCGGTGATAATCACAGTTGCCAACAGCAGCAACATTACCTGCATGCCAGTGAATCCCTTTTGGGTGGTGTGCGGACTTAAAGCAAATGGGTTCATGACGACCTAAACCAAAAACAATAATGGTTTTATAGTAGCTTGACTCACACCGATGGCATAGCCTGACGCACCAACTCAGCTTTCTGCCTTGATAATGCTGAGCCATGCCTGCTTATCCCCAGCCAGAAAGTCGGGCCAATGACTGCTGGCGTATGAGCCTTCGGACAGGGCCTTGGCTAATACTAAGGACTGTTGATCTAACTGCTGTTGTATCTCTGCGCTCGCACCGAGTTCCGCACTCATCATGCGTTGATCGGCCTTGCGTTGCGTCAAGTCAATGTTAGTTTTCTGCAACAGGTACTTAATCTCACGATCGGGCGTTACCTGTGCCAACGCTAACAACCAGTCAGCAACAAAATCTGACGGAGTGGCATCCCGCAATGCTTCAAGATATAACCTACGGGCAAAATCCGGCTCGGTCTTAAGCTGTGAGGTCGCCAGCCCGGCAAGAATATAAGCTTCTTTGATCTGACCATTACGTTGAGCTTGTAGCAAGGTCGCTAACGCTTGGCTATCGCCAAAATGTACCCAGTGATAATAAGCCAAATGGGGATTGTGGCTATCTTTGGTCTGCTGTTGTATCTGCGCCAAAGTGAGCGAGGTTAACGCGTAAGCGCGTTGTGAATTACTGGTGAGTTGCGGATGATTCACATGCTGAATACCCGCTGCGCGTTGGAGACAACGGTTATAGGACTCAACCAACTGCAAACGCTGAAACTGCGTCTCATCCTGTTGTGCCAGCGCCGGATTTTGTTTTATCGACAAGCGTAGCGCCAGCAAAGGCTCGCGTTTTTCACGACAGGTCGCATCAAGATCTAAATCATGGCAAATTTCTGGGGATGCCTGACAGGTCTCTGCCAGGGTACTTGGCTTAGAACAGCCACTTAACCACAAGATACATAGCCCGGTCATCACGCTATAACCGTACTTCGCTAATGTATTGACTCTCACCATTGTGTCTTTTCCCTTAGACAAATAATCGTTGCGTTCCCGCAGGCCGCCATTCGGCATGGCTATGGTAAATAAGCGACCATTTTCCAAAAAACTTCAGTTTGCCCTTAATATGCCGATGAACCTCATCCTAATGTGCGACATGCTACGAATTTTGCGTGAAAACAGCACACACGCTAGGCATAACTAGCGCATGATAATTGCCTAATTTCAGATTCAACTTCATGATGATGTTATGTTTTTGCTTGGGAAATCGCATTAATGGAACGGAACTGGTCACACGCTTGTACCACCAACGACGACGAAGCACTCCCTGCCGATACAATCGATAGCGCCAAATAGCCCTTTCCAAAAGTTGTTATGGCAAAAGGGGGAACGCGACCAATATCTACTGGTAAATCCCCCTCACGAACAACCATGTCGGTGCGGACAGCAGCAATAGCGCCAAAGTTGCGGCGTTATTGCTTCGCAGTTTGCAGTCTCATATTCAGGTAAACATCTCCGCCGTGATGGGCAACCGGCGAATACGTTTCCCGGTAGCAGCAAAAATTGCATTGCATAATGCCGGGATCACTGGCGGCAATGCGGGTTCCCCCAGTCCGGTAGTCGGGTAATCAGTCTTCAAAAACTCCACGTCAACTTCCGGCACCTCTGCCATTGTCAGCATCTTATGCTGATGATAATTCTCCAGCTTGGCACCGCCATCAATCGGCACCTGCTGATACAGGGCTTGCGATAATCCATCCAAAATCGATCCCTGAACCTGATGCATCGCACCGCTGGGGTTAACAATATACTTTCCGACATCGCCTACGGCCCAGACTTTATGGATCTGTAATTTGCCTTGATTGACGCTGACTTCAACCACCTCGGCAAAATAACCTGCATGGCTGTAATAACAGGCGATACCTAAACCATGACCAGTGGCAACTTTTCGGCCCCAGCCGCTGTGTTCGGCAACGGCTTGCAACACTGCGGTCATCCGCTGTGGATTGAAACTGCCGAGGTCACCCACAGGTTGTGCCAGCAACGCCAATTGTAGTGCCAGCGGATCTTGCCCGGTGCCATGAGCAGCTTCATCCAACAGGCTTTGGAATACCCAAGCTAACGCATTACTGCCTGGCGCCCGCAGCCAACCGGTAGGAATATGCGCCGGGATCAGTGAACTGCCGTATTGCAAATTAGGTACAAAGCCTGCGGGGAAAATGTCGCTGTTCATCTGCGCCGCCAACAAGGGACGCCCCTGCTCACCAAAGGTGATAAAGTGATCCTGCAACCCTATCAGTTTCCCTTCGGCATCCAGTGCCAGTTTGCAGCTGTGGTAACCTGCAGGGCGATAAAAATCATGCTGGAAATCATCCTCCCTTGACCATAGCAGTTTTACCGGAGCACCCACTTCCCGGGCAATCCACGCCACCTCGGCCATGTAATCATTGAACAACCGCCGCCCAAATCCGCCACCGGAGCGCATCACATGAATGGTAATATCCTGTTCCTTGATGCCTAGTACTTGAGCTACCTGTTTCTGACCACCGACAGGATTTTGCGTCGGTGCCCAAAGACTGAGCTTGCCATCCTGCCATTGGGCGCTGCAGTTCATTGGTTCCAACTGCCCATGAGCCACAAATGGATAGTAATAGTCCGCCTGCAGGACTTTGGCAGCCCCGGCAAAGCAGTGCTCAATATCACCATCGTTACGTAAGATCTGGGTTGGCGTTTGGCGCTTTAACGCTTGGGCTAAACGGTCAAACTCGGCATTACTCTGGCCTGTCGCTTTACTGTCGTGCCATGTAACCTGTAGCTGCTGTCGCGCTTTCAGCGCCTGCCACCAGCTATCGGCAACAATAGCAACCCCCGCATCCAAGCCATAAAAATCACCGTTACCAGACACCACTAGCACTTTGCGTACGCCGGGGAGCTTTTCAAGTTGCGCGACATTGGCATGTTTTACAGTGCCACCGAATACCGGACATTTCTGGTAAACCGCATACAGCATGCCGGGCAACTCAACATCAATGCCAAACAATGGCTGACCACTTACAATGGCGTCGTTGTCCACTCCTGCGGTAAATTTACCCACGATTTGCAGTTGGGCATCGGTTTTTAATGCCACGGACGTCAATTCTGGTGCCGCTTGTTTTGCCGCGGCGGAGGCCAGCTCGCCGTAACGCAAACTACGGCCACTCACATGCAGGATTTTTCCCTGCTGGCTACGGCATTCTGCCACGGGCACCTGCCACTGCGCGGCGGCGGCCTGCAGCAACATCTCCCGGGTTGCCGCGCCAATGCGCCGATGTTCCTCAAAATGGATCGGCGTACTGCGACTGCCACCCGCCGACTGCCGCCCATAAATCTCGGGCATTACCGGTGCCTGTTCCACTTGTACCTGCTCCCAAGCAACGTCCAGCTCGTCGGCAATCACCATCGGCAGTGAGGTTTTAATGCCCTGACCGATTTCCGGGGCAACCGCCATAATTCGGATGCTGTCATCACTGCCAATGCGGATATAGGCATTCAGTGTCCAACTGTCCGTACCATCTGTTGCGGCGACTACGCCTTTTGGCAGGTACAACCCAACAAACAATCCGCCGCCTAAAATAGCACTGGCTCTTAAAAAGGTCCGACGCGAATAACCTGATGTTTGCGGTGTAATTGCAGAGTTCTGAGAAGTCATATCAACTGGCCTCCTTGTCCGTATGCTGTGCCACCTGCTGAATAGCCTGCTTGATGCGATGATAGGTGGCACAGCGACACAGGTTGCCCTTCATACCACTGGCAATCTGTGCATCTGTTGGCTGTGGAAACTGCTGCAACAATGCCAACGCCGACATCATCTGCCCAGCCTGACAATAGCCACATTGCGGCACATCGAGGATCTTCCACGCCTGCTGTACCTGTTGCCCCAGCTCACTGTTGGCAATCCCTTCGATGGTGGTGATAGCACGGTCTTTTACCGCCGAAATCGGGGTTACACAGCTACGCACCGGTTTACCGTCGAGGTGTACGGTACAGGCACCACACTGCGCCATACCACAACCAAACTTGGTTCCCTTCAGTTTTAAGGTATCGCGCAGAACCCACAACAGCGGCGTATCAGCAGCGACATCTGCCTGCATCAATTGACCATTAATTTTCAGTTGATAACTCACGGTTATTGCCCTCCGGTAGCTGGCCTGGATTCAGAAAATTACGAAATCGATACAGCGACGATCCCTTGCTGTCATGCGGCCAATAAATAGAGTTGATTGCTGTTCCACTAATTTACCGTTTTAGCAGACAAGCCTGAACTTTACATTACATTTTGTTTACCCAGACACCAACTGCCCAGCGCCCTGCTGGTCAAATTTGCCAATAACGATTAGTATCTGCCGTTAGCCAAGAAGATTAGGGAGTATCGACCTCATGGGCATCAGAGCCATTATTGTGGACACGGCAGGCACCACGACCGACCAGCATTTTATTCAAGATGTATTATTCCCCTATTCATTAAAGGCAATGCCGATATTTCTGGAGCGGCAGCAGCAGAATTTTCTAGTAGATGCCTGTATCAGTGACACCCGGGACATTGCCCTAGAAGACGATGCCAGTCTGGCGCGAGTAGCAGAAATCTTGCAAACCTGGATACGGGAAGACCGTAAGGCCACACCGTTGAAAACGCTGCAAGGGTTGATCTGGAAAGAAGGCTATGCACAGAATGATTTTACTGGACATATCTATCCTGACTTTATTGAGGCGATAAAACAGTACCGAGCCCAAGGTCTGCGGGTGTACAGTTTTTCGTCCGCCTCTGTAGAAGCGCAGAAGTTGCTATTTGGCCACAGTGATGGCGGCGATTTGACAGAGCTGTTTAATGGTCATTTTGATACCCGGACGGGCAGCAAACTCGACAAACAGGCTTACAGCAATATTCTCAACACGATTAGCCTGGCGCCTAAGCAGGTGCTGTTCGTTTCCGATCTGCTGGGGGAACTCAAAGCCGCTGCGGCTGCAGGCATGCAAACCTGCCAGATGGTGCGTGATAGCACAGTAAAAACTGGTGATTACCGACAGATCCACAGCTTCAGTGAACTGCAAATAGAATAAGACTGCGCCCGCTTGTAACAACGGCGATAGCTACGGCTCTCGCCGTTGTTGTTTTAGATATTCATCAACACTACTTGAGCCAACAGTAGGCTGTTGTTATGCTGGAGCAAAATTAAAACGAGCGTTTTATTATGGCAGACTTTACTGAGCGTTATCCCGATGCCTGTAGTATAAAAGTGACCTGGGGTGACATGGATGCACTGCAACACGTCAACAACGTAGCGTATTTTCGCTACTTTGAAGATGCCAGGATTGAGTTCTTCAATCGCGAGTTTCCGCTTACTGAGATGTATAGACAGGGCCTAGGCCCGGTGATTAGTGAGAACCACGCCAGTTATCGGCGCCCAGTGGTTTACCCCGATACCTTGTTGGTTGGCATCAGTTGCAGTGAAATTGGTGATGACAGATTTACCTTACATTACGAAGTGTTTAGCACTCAGCAACAGTGTGTTACCACCACGGGGAGTTCTGTTGCGGTGATGTTTGACTTCAAACAAGGTAAAAAAACGCCATTGCCCACAGATTTACGCGCCATTCTGCAGCGATTGCAACAATAAATCAGTCGTGGGTACTTGCGACTCATGCGCATTTAATTACACTTGGGCAAATATTTTTATCTGATCAAGCTGTAGGCTGCTGCTCATGAGTCTGAAAATCCTGCCCTTGCTCGGCGGTCTGTTACTGCTGCTCCCATCGCTGGCAAATGCCAAAGCCGTTCCCAAGACCCATCAACCGTTAGCGGCCGCCAGTGCCATGCTGGTAGATGTTAAAACGGGTGAAGTGCTGTATGCCGATCATGCCGATGAATCGCACCCCATTGCTTCAGTCAGCAAACTGCTGACGGTCTTGGTGGTGTTGGATGCCCAACAACCGCTGAATGAGCGGATAGATGTCAATGTTGATGGTGTTCCAGGAATGGACAATGTGGTATCGCGACTACGCTTTGGCAGCACTCTGCAACGCAAGGAAGCCATTGCACTGGCGCTGATGGCATCTGAGAATCGCGCGGCTGCGACATTAGCTCACCATTACCCTGGTGGGTTTCCGGCTTTCATTAAAGCCATGAATCACAAAGCCAAAACGCTAGGTATGACACACAGTCACTTTGTGGAACCTACCGGACTTTCCAGTCAAAACGTCTCCAGCGCCAGTGATCTCATCAAATTGCTGAAAGCCACCCAAAAATATCCGCTGATGGGACAACTTAGCAGCGCTAAAAATCGCAGTGTCACCCTCCAAAAGCCGCGTTATAGCTTGGCATTTTATAACACCAACCCTTTGGTTAATAAAAAAGGTTGGAAGATCCATTTGACCAAAACCGGTTATACCGATGACGCAGGACACTGCCTAGTGATGTTGACGGAAATGGCCGGACGACAAGTGGCATTTGTCGTATTGGATGCATTCGGCAAATATACTCACATTGCCGATGCCGGGCGGCTGAAACAATGGTTGAGTACGGGCAAAGTCAGCAAGGTACCGGCCGATGCGCTGGCATATAAAGCGGAAAAACAGCAACAAACGCAACAGACCGCCAACAACCTAGAGCAAGGCGATAGCATTAGTGCTACCGCCCAACCCTAATCATTTCTGCTGACGAGGCAAGGGGAGTTCACAGGGCCACATCTCCACGGTCTCGACCTGGTAGTTCGGCTTGCCAATCCAGTGGCTCATCGGCTGACACTGACCGTTAAAACAGATGTCGTAATCTCCACCTTCTGGCGCCCGGCCCAATTTCAGTAAAGGGATCGGCGGGCGCTTTTCATAGTAATGCCAACTGTCATCACGAAATACCGCACCGTCGGGGATTTCCATGCCAGCACCGGTGCCCTTAACTCTGGCCTCCGTCAGTTGTAAGCCTTGTGGCGTCACGTTGTAATCTTCTTCCCAACGGATTTTCTCAACCGTATGGCGCCAGCCTAAGGTGAACTCAGGCTGGGGTACACTTGCCCACAACTGCCCCGCCAGTCCCAGACACAAACCTAACATCAACTGGCACTCCGTAAGGCAGCGCGCCGACTAAACCACCAATGTTGCAGCACCACGATTGCCACCAGCGCAAATCCTATCTCATCGCTCATCGGCGTGGCGAGGATCAAGCTACCACCTGCAACAAACCCTCCTAGCCGCTCCCACCATTTCATTGGCCGCAACAGGAACCCGGTAAACACTGCGCCCCAAAGGCCAATGGCCAGCAACGCTTTAAACACCACGTATACGATGGCGCTAATGCTGTCACTCTGCAGCATCAAAGCCGGGGAATACACCGACATGTAGGGAATGATGAAGCCCGCGATCGCGATACGAATCGCCCACAAGCTAATCTTCAGTCCTTTTTCCTTGGCAATAGGTGCGGCGGCAAAACAAGCCAGTGCCACTGGCGGAGTCAAATCCGACATAATGCCAAAGTAAAAAACGAACATATGTGACACGATCAGCGGCACACCTAAGTCCAGCAATGCGGGAGCAGCAATGGAACTGGTAATGATGTAGTTGGGAATCGACGGGATCCCCATCCCCAGCACCAAACAGGTAATCATGGTCAGCACCAATGATAAGAACAGATTGCTTTGTCCCACGGCGAGAATGTATCCCGCAACGGTTGAGGCAACGCCTGTCAGAGACACAATGCCGATAATTACCCCCACCAGCACACAGGCGATCCCCACCGGTACCGCATGGCGAGCACCATCAACCAGCGCGTGGACACAAATGCGCAGCGTGTCTCTGCCACCTTTGACAAACCAACAGATCACCACTAGTGCGCCAATAACACCGAACACCACACCAATCCCCATGCGGAAAAATCCAGCACACATCAACCCTAGCGCTATCCAGAAAGCCACACGCAACCATTTGGATGACACTTGCATAGCGATAGCGGAGCCAAGGATCACAATCGCGGTAAGAGACAATCCAACGGTACCGGAAAACAGCGGGGTACGTCCGGCGAATAGCAGATAAATCAACACTGCTAAAGGAAATAGCAAGTACCAGCGCTGACTCACAGCTTGCCAAGGATTGGGGCACTCTTCTTTTGGCAAACCATGTAACCCGGCACGTTTGGCTTCAAGATGTACCATCCAGAACACCGAGCCGAAATACAACATCGCGGGCACCAGTGCCGCTTTGGCGATCTCGATAAAGGGCACATTGATGGTTTCAGCCATGATGAACGCCACCGCCCCCATGATCGGTGGCATGATCTGGCTACCCATACTGGAGGTCGCTTCCACGCCTCCCGCGAACGCGCTGCGGTAACCAAAACGTTTCATCAACGGAATAGTAAACTGGCCGGTGGTCACCACATTGGCCACGCCTGACCCAGTAATGGTGCCCATCAACGCTGAAGACACCACCGACACCTTGGCGGGGCCACCGAGCTTATGTCCAAACAAGCCCATTGCAAAATCGGTAAACAGCCGGATCATTCCCGCTTGTTCTAGGAATGCGCCAAACAGAATAAACAGGAAAATGTACGTGGCCGACACATAGGTTGGGGTGCCATAGAAGCCTTCAGTACCGAAAGATAACTGGTTCACGATCTGGTCAAGGCCATAACCACGGTGCATAAATTCACCCGGAAGATATTGACCTAACAACCCATAAGCCAGAAACAGGGTGCAAATGAATGGTAACGCTGGCCCCATCACACGACGAGCAGCATCAAATACCAGCGCGATCAACATCAACCCCATGAACATATCCATCTGGGTCAAATCACCGGAACGCTGGATCAGATCCGCTTCAAAAATCCATTGATAAGCCGCTGTAGACATACCTGCCAGTCCCAGCAACCAGCCGAGCGGTGCCCAGACTTTGTGACCTTTGAAGGTAGGGTAAGTGATATAAACTATCAGCAGCAAAAAGCCTACATGCACGGCACGCAGGACTTGAGTAGAAACCGGGTGAAACGCTGCAGTGATCAGCTGAAACGCTGAAAACAACAGTGCCACGGTAAATAACGCTTTCGGCCACTCTGAGGTGGCTGCTTCTAAACCCTCACGGGATTCAGTCATATTGTGTGCCTCGCTACTTCAAACAACAGTGAGTCACTCCCCGGCAGACCCGGGGAGTCTTTATCGCTTATTTCAATAAGCCCACTTCTTTGTAATAACGTTCAGCACCAGGATGGATCGGGATGGGTGAGTTAGTCGCTTTGTCCAGAGTGATTGCCTTGGCGGCTGCATGGGCATTCCCCAAATAATCCAAGTTTTCAAACAATAACTTGGTCATCTGATACGCCACATCGTCAGACACCGCAGTAGTGGTCACTAACAGATTCTGAATGGCGATGGTCGGTACATCGGTATCCTGGCCATCATAAGTCCCGGCAGGGATCACCCCAGCCTGGAATGCCGCATTGCCAGTTTTTGCAATCACATCGGCAGGGATCGGCACAAAATTCACTGACATAGTGGCGGCCAGATCACGCAACGCCGCCATGCCCAATCCAGAAGACTGCAGTGTTGCATCTAACTGACGGTTCTTAATTAACTCTACTGATTCCGCATAGGGCAGAAATTCCACTTTACCCAGATCATCATAGGTCAGTCCGGCGGCGGCAAAGATAGCCCTGGCATTCAGCTCAGTACCGGATTTAGGTGCCCCCACAGATACCCGTTTACCTTTCAGATCTGCCAGACTTTTGATACCGGCATCCTTGTTCGCCACAATCTGAATATAGTTAGGATAAATCGCCGCCAATAAACGTAGTTTATCCAATGGCTTTTTAAACCCGGCTTCTTCATCGCCTTTCCAGGCGGCAGCCACTGAGTCGCCGATAGAAAACGCCAGTTCCCCGCGGCCAGCCTGCAACAGGTTCAGGTTTTCCACTGAAGCTTTAGTGGCCTGAACAGAGGTTTTTGCCCCTTCGATATGGTTACCATAGATTTGTGACAGCGCCACCCCCAGCGGATAATACACACCGCTGGTACCACCGGTGAGAATATTGATGAACTTGGGTGCCGCCCAGACTGCGGAACTGACACATACCGCAGCGATAGCCCCAATAACGCCCATTTTTCTTATCAGTTTCATTATGGTGTTCCTTGTTCAATTTGCGGCAATTGCCGACTCTCCACCTTAGCACCATTTATTGCACGGTGAAAATTTCACCGGGTGCTTATGACAAAAAATAGAGAGTAATTTTTGATTTCGCAACAAACTCAAGGAGCTACTGCATATTCCCTGAATATGTTACCTATGATTTCGCTAATATACTGACGCTTTTCTGTTTTCCAGTCATAGTGGACTAAGGTCGTAGTGGCGTCCGTCGGCGGATTATGCTGTTACCAAAGGTCTTGCTGAAATTCAGCCAATTGCTGGCATAACACATCGGAGCTAATGAGATGCTGCGCAAAATAGCATACTGGAGCGGCCAGCCATCGCACAATGCTGTCTATTACCGCAAACCCAACTCATATAACTAAGGTAGGAGCTAATTTTCACTAAAACTTCTCAACCCTATCGGGAAAACGAGATCAATCCACCATTGTCGCAAAGCGCTGCAGCACATATTCGACAAACATCCTGACCCGCAGCGGTAGGTTATTACGGTCGCGATATAACATCATCAGTGTGCGCTCTTTGCTATGCCAGTCCGGTAACACACGCTGTATTTCACCTGCGGCAATCATTGGTAAGGCCGCGTAATCAGGGAGGTAGCCAATACCCAGTCCGGTTTTCACGGCATGAGCTAATAAGCCCACTTCATCCACCTCTAAACGCACCATCTTCTGGGGATGATAGTCAAATGCCTGTCCGTTGGTCTGATGTTCCAAATGCCAAGGGATCATCGGTCGGCACAGAATAATCGGGTGACCACAGAGTTGTGTGGGAGTAGTAATGGTACTGATATCGTAATCCGCCGGGGCACACAGAATAAAACGCATATGTTTCAGCGGCCTAGCAATCCAATTTTCGACAATGGGACTGCCGACACGAAATACTACATCCATGCCTTCGGCTTCGATATCAATCAACGAGTTGGAAAGATTCATGTCTAGCTGGATCTTTGGATAATGCTTGAGAAAATCGTAGAAAATGACCCGCAGAAAGTAAGAGCCAGAATTGATAGGTGCCGAGATCCGGATCTTGCCGCTGGGACGATGTTTATCTCGATGCAGATCTTCGTCGATATCCAGCAACTCCTCGAACAAGGCACTGCAGCGTTGATAATACTGTGCACCGGTGCTGGTTAGTACCACCCGATGCGCATCACGGTTAAGCAATCGCAGTTGCAGGTCGCTTTCGAGCTGACGAATACGGCGACTGAGAGTAGATAACGGTATGGCAAGTTGCTCTGCCGCCGCCGTAAAACTGCCCAAGCGCGCGACGGTGCAAAAGCAACGTAAATCATCCAGTGAATAGTTAGATTTCATTTTTGGAATTTGAAGTCTTATTTTTGCCTGTTTATCCAATTAATGAAATCAATACACTAGCCTGACGGTTTTCACAAGTTCTTTGGAGTAGGCGATGAAGTCAGACTCTGTACTCAAGGCGATTGCGCTATTGATTTTATGTGCGTTCTTTTGGGGAAGCTGTTTTCCCATCGGCAAGCATGCATTACATGAGGTGCATGCGCTGACACTCGTGCTATGGCGTTTTATATTAGCGGCAATCTGTTTGGCGATTTATCTGCAATTCACCCGCAGCGATAAACCCAACTTGACGGTTATGCAATGGAGCTGGGTGGTTATTGTCAGCGCTATCGGTATCGGCGGACTTAATCTCGGCTTATTTACCGGATTAACCCTTACCAACGCCACAAATGGTTCGTTGATTATGGCATTAAGCCCGTTAACCACGTCGCTAATTGCCTGTATCGCATTGCGGCGCTTGCCGACGTTTGCGCAGGTAATAAGTTTGCTAGTCTGTCTCTCCGGCGTACTAATAGTGATCACTAATGGCAATCTTGCCAGTCTTTTGCACATGCAACTGAACCAAGGTGACCAAATGATTTTCTGTGGCATGTTGGCCTGGAGCCTGTACACCTATTTCAGTCAAGGGATTAGTCGTTGGCTGGCCATCATCCCTTATACACTGATTGGGATGATCTGTGGCGCGCTGGTGATTGGCACTATGATAATATTCAACCCCGAAGTTAAGCCCTTAACTGAGCTCACCAGCGCCTCAACAGTGGTGATCAGCGAAGTTCTCTATGTAGCTATTTTTGGCACGGTTGCTGGCTACCTGTTGTGGATTAATGGGGTACGCCGTTTAGGCTCAGCCACAGCATCCGTGTTTTTCAACTTTGTGCCGATCTTTGCCGTGCTCACCGCCTTCTTGATGGGACAACCGGTGACACAACTGCAACTATTAGGGATTGCCGTAGTCATTGCTGGCTTGCTGTTGCCGCGTCTAAAGCTGCCGAAACGTACACCGCAACCCTGTAATTCATAGCACCGCTGGGGTTGCAGCAATACGCTTTAGCCGCTGCGACGACTTTGTACTTGGACTACGCTGAAGAGAGCAGGGCAGTGCTTTGAAAATAGTGTCATAAAAATAGGCATCTTCACGATGCCTATTTTTATATCTTGCTTAATCGTTATTAACGATAGATATCGTCGCTAGATTTTTTTATTTAGCAGTAAATTCATCTTATCAACTAAATATAAACGGCTCACTATTAGCTAAAATGAATAAGTCACTGATATCCCCATATTACGAGGGTCGGCAACAGAGGCATATCCGGTAGGATAGCGGCCATCAGGTGCAGTGCGACTCATCACTGCCAATTCATCAAAGGCGTTGTTCACAAATGCGGTAACTTGCCAATCTGCCGATTTATAGCTGGCTTGCACACGTACCAGTGTATAATCACCGGCTTTGTTACCCTCGGTATTGGTAAAGTCGCCATAGTATTCGCCAACATAGTTAGCAGATACACCAGCGCTAAACTCATTGGTTAGCCAATAAGTGAAGCCAAGATTGCCAGTAAATTTAGGTGCATTATTTAACTCATTGCCGTTGGCCGTTTGATACTCTGCGCCAGCATCTTTAATCTCACTATGCAATACCCCAATGCCTGCATTCATCTGCAAGGCATTGGTTAGATCAGCATTGATGCCCAGTTCAGCACCATAGGTCACCACATCATCCATGTTGGTGATGTAACGGCTTGAGTTAAGTGATTGAAAGCCATCGTAATCGTTGTAGAACAGGTTCGCGGTCAGAAACAGATCGCCATCCAGCAAGGCACTACGGCTACTGAGTTCATAGGTCATCACCTTCTCTTCGTCGTAGTAATAGTAATCTTGTGCGGTAAAGTTCAGCGCACCACCGCCCGCGTTGTAGCCTTTGCGAGCACTCAACGCCAACGTCGTCGCGTCAGTGATGGCATATTGCAGCTCCAACTTTGGCAGGAAAATATTGGTGTCTTTATCAAGATTGGCGTCGATAGCGCCATAGATAAAGTGACGCGTTTGCGACTCGCGCTCTAAGCGAGCACCAGTTAACAAACTCAGTTTATCGGTGAGGGTGAAAGTCACTTCACCATAAGCTGCCAAAGAATCACTCGAGTCGTCACCGTTATAGGCGGTTGAGCCAATACTGAGAATGTCATGCTCGCGTTTGAAATAATCTAAGCCCACAAAACCAAAAGCAGCATCGCCACGTCGATTGAAAGATAACTTAGCATCCACGGTGTAGTTGTCTTCATCAAAGCTAAGCACTTGTTTTTCCGCTTCGGTTTCATCGTAGCTATCAAAGCCCCAGTGATAGTCCATGTAAGCAGTCAACACTTCCAAGCGCAGATCGTCGCTAAATTCGTAATCAGTTGTTAGACTGGTGGTTTTCACGCGGGTTTTAATGTCGCGAAAGTAGATACGATTGAACTGCGACAGGTCATCCGCCTTGTAAAAGATACGGCCCACATCGCCCTTTTCATCGCTATCGGAATAGCTCAACAACATCGATAGTTTATCGGTTGGTGTCCACTTTAGTTTGGTGCGCACATGGGTGGCTTTCACTTTATCCAGGTCATAATCCGGCGGATTACCTTGATAACCGCTATCGTCGGTAATGGTATTGCCATTGAGTTGTTGCGCACTCACTCTGAACGACAAAGTATCAGTCACCAACGGCCCTGACAGCGCCACTGATGTATCAACGTAACTATCTTCATTGCGATAACCTACGCGTGCCGCACCATGCCAGTCTTCAGTCGGATCTTTGGTTTTGATATAGATCGCTCCAGCCATACTGTTACGGCCGTTGCTGGTAGATTGTGGGCCACGGTAGATCTCCATCTGCTCCATATCCCACAAGCCCATATCGCCACTATTATCCGCGACAAAAGGCTGCGCCACCCCATCGACAAGGATCGATACGCGCCCTTTAGCACCACCAGAAATGGAGTTAAATCCGCCCGCTGAACCGTTACCACTGACACCGCGAATATCAGGCAATGAGCCAGCAACTGCGACCACGTTAGGAATTTCAGATACTGCTTCTGTCACTGATTTGTATTCAGTACTGTTCAGTATCTCTTCTGACAATACCGCGACAGATGAACTGGTTTCTTTGAGTGATTTAGGCGCTTTCTCACCAATCACAACGATTTTTTCAATCGATTTTACATCGGTAATCGCCGCATCATCCGCCAAAGCACATTGGCTAATAAAGACGGCAGATACCGCCATAGCAAGCGGCAGTTTTTGGTATTGCTGGGGTTTTATCATCAGTTCCAACCTATCTGTTTTGATCTATTTAAGCCTGTTCCAACCAAACAGCAGCAGAAATGGACTACTGAATACCACCATGCAGGAAAGACTTATTTATATTTAAATCAATTTGTTAAATGACATTTATCATTAAACGGCCAATTAAGGTTGGAAGGTACTTTAGCCTTTATACACAAAAATGCAAATGAGTTTGATTCTCATTTGTGATCATATACACAGATAATCAGCAAATTACGTCGCCATTTACATTTGCCCTTCAGTATTCCCCTGAATCACAGCATCCACCAGCTTAAACCAGCAAGTAACTAGCGAACCGAGGTCGATAGGAAAGCTACTGGCTCGCTTCAATCATAAAAAAAGGCTGCCAAGCAGCCTTTTTTCAAATCACCCAGAGATTAATGACCATACATGGCATTAATTTCATTGGCATATCTATGGTAAATCATCTTACGCCGCAGTTTCAGCGTTGGAGTAATCAACCCGGCTTCCATAGAGAAGGCTTCAGGGAGCAAGGTAAACTTCTTGATCTGCTCGAACCCTGCCAAACCTTGCTGTAGTTGTTTCAGGCGCTCGTCAAAATGCGCCAGCACCTGAGAATGGCGGATCAATTCCACCGGTGACTCATAACTCAGCCCTTTTTGTTTTGCCCAGGCTTCTAACGCTTCAAACGCTGGCACGATCAGCGCAGTCACATAGTTTCTGGCATCAGCGATAATGGCCACTTGTTCAATGAAGGGGCAGCAACCTACTTTGCCTTCAACCCGTTGTGGTGCAATGTACTTACCGTTAGAGGTTTTCATCAGTTCTTTCAAACGGTCAGTAATAAATAGATTGCCGTTGGCGTCCAACTGCCCGACATCACCGGTTTTCAGCCAGCCATCTTCAAATACTTCGGCGGTATCCTGCGGCCGGTTAAAGTAACCGCGCATCACAGTATCACCACGCACTAGGATTTCATTGTCGGTGCCTAAGCGTACTTCTACTTCATCCAGCGGTTTACCGTTAGCGCCAGGCACCCGGTTATCTGGACTACAGCAAGCTACTGTCGCCGTGGTTTCAGTCATGCCATAGCCCACCAGCAACGGCACATTAATGGCGGCAAAGAAGGCACTGACATGTGGGTCCAATGCCGCGCCACCACAAGGCATGTACTTAATATTGCCCCCCAGTGCTTGATGTAACTTGCTGTACACCAAGCGGTTTGCCAGTAACCACTGCGCTTTCAGCCACAAACTGCCTTTAGCTCGTCCCTGGGATGCTTCAAATTGCCGTTGACCCACCGCTAGTGCCCAAGCAAATAACTTACGACTGAACGCTGGCGCTTTGGAAAGTTTGTCCTGCACCGCACTGTAGACTTTTTCAAGAAACCTTGGCACCACGCACACGGTATCGGGTTTTACGGCAACTAAGGCTTCTTTTACTTTATGGGTATCGGACAAATAGACATTACGGCCACCTTGACTGAGCACATAAAAACTCCAGCCACGCTCGTAAACATGACTCAAGGGCAGAAAGACTAAAGATACCTGATCACGCTTAAATGGCACTCGTTTATGGTGTTGCCGCATCGCCGAAGCAATATTACGTTGATCCAGCATTACTCCTTTCGGGTCGCCGGTAGTGCCAGAGGTATAGATCAACGTCATCAGGTCATCCAGTTGGCTCTGTGCCAACCGTTGTTGCAACTCTGGGTGTGGTTGTCCAGCCTCTTCGCTGATCATCTTATCCAGGTAGAAATGGCTAAAAGATATCAGTTCAACGCTATTATCGAACACAATCAACTGCTGCAAGCTTGGACACAACTGCTGCAGCTTGCAGGCCAAATGATACTGTTCATTATTGGCCACACACAGCACTTTGGCGCCTGCGTCACGGATGATATACGCCGCCTGTTCCAAGGTAGATGTGGGATAGATGGGCACCAATACGCCACGCGCCTTGATAGTCGCCACGTCAATACATGTCCACTGTGGACAGTTGTTAGACAGAATAGCAACCCGATCCTGCACCTCTAGACCGCTATCAATCAGCGCTGCCGCCAGTTGATCGGTGATATTTTTGAATTGAATCCAGCTGACCTTATCCCACGGAGCTGCTGTTTCAAAGCCTTCCAGGGCAATTTTATCCTGTTGTGTCTGCACCTGTTGGTCCAGCAACCTGATAATCTGATACTGCTCAAGAGACATGTTGTAACTTACCTTTTAGCTTACAGCTGTTTCGCTTTTGGCTATTCTAACTCAAGCGCAAGGCAAGCATAAATACTTTTGCTGCAATATCAGACTATCGTCCCATGGCAGCAAACGATTACAGTAGCTTAATTGAGGATACGTCAGAGACGTTGCACATCCACTGAAACATTGAGTTTCTGGCTGTCACCACCATCAAAAATAACCCCTTGCAGTGGTGAGACATCGGCATAATCACGGCCCCAGGCGGTGATGATATGCTGACCATTGGGCATCAGGTCGTTAGTGGGATCGAATTCCACCCAGCCTAACTCAGGCACAAAGATGGCAAACCAAGCATGGGAAGCGTCGGCTCCCACCAGCTTTTCTTGTCCTGGTGGCGGTAAGGTTTCCAGATAGCCACTGATATAACGTGCGGGTAAACCCACTGAGCGAATACAGGAAATCGCAAAATGGGCAAAGTCCTGGCACACGCCACGCCTCTCTTCTAACACCTGTTCCGCTGGGGTGCTGATGCTGGTGGCAGTGGCATCAAAAGTGAATTCTTGAAAAATTTTATGGGTGAAATCCAACGCAGCCTGCAATACCGATACCTCATCGGCAAAGGTATCCGCGGCATACGCCGCCAGCTTGGCAGAACGGTGAATATGGGTGGAATCCAGTAGATATTCTTTCACCATGCGCAGTTCAGGTGTATCCGCATAGGCCAGCATCTGTCGCAATTCGCCGCAGGTCGGTACCTGCAGACTCAGTTGATTAGGCAAATCCTGTTCATCAATATCGAAAATACTCTCCACTTCAATGGCGAGCTTTTTATGAGCTTCCTGGATGGAAAAATAGTAGGTTTCGTTACCGAAATAATCTTCCCCGGCGCTGTGATAGATAGGCGTCGGGCTGACCTTGATATTCCGGCTGAGACAACGCTGTTTCGGTGTATCTCTAGGCAAAAGATGGGTCATGTTGTAGCACAGCGTTACCGGCGCTACGTACAGATATTCGGTCAGATGTCGTACCCGGTATCTCATAGCTCGGCCTTCCATTTGGCTTTAATCAGCTGTTGTGGGCCCGCCGTGTGATCAAAGTATTTATCACTGAGCAACGAGGTAAACTGCTCCAATTGTTCAATAATCTGGCTCATCAGCTGTTGCAGGCTAGCACGACTGCGATGCCGGTGATCAACATGCGCCAACTGCGCCAGATCTGCCAGTTGAATATCGTTCAATGACTTGATGATCAGCCGATTTTCCGGCGACAATCCCGAGGTCATGCTTTCGTTGCGCGGCAACTCATTGAGATATTTACGCAATTGATTGACCTGATAGATCAGCGACCGGGGATTGGATAGATCTATCATCAATAAATCCAACCCGAACTCGATGCGGGTGCCGGTACGATAACGGCGGCGGAAGGAGATCAACGCTTCCACACTCAACAGTAGTGATTCCAGGATCAACTGCTGCTGCATCCCCGGTAACGGTTTACCCAACGTGGCCTTCAGCAGCGTTGCAGTCAGCAATGCCCGCTCGGTACGGCGGCCGATTTCCTGGAACATCCAATCCATGCCTCGCAGCATGCTTTCATTATTCAGGCCGGATAGCGCCAGCAAAGTGGTGACCAGACCGTCTAGTGATTCTTCTGGCACCGATGGCAAGCCATGGGTATAAGCGCGGTCGACCTCATGAATATGGTCACGCAGTTCGTTGAGAATAATGCGGGTATCGGCCGACAACATCTCTTTGACCTGCTCGCCACAGGCCAACATCGCTTGCAAGTTAGCCTTAATTGACCCGGCACGTTCATGATCCGTGACCAACGCTGCCAGTTCATCATTGGGATGTTCCAGCAATTCTTCGTTTTCAGTAAATCCCGGCAGGCACCCCGTTACTTGTGATAGCGCCTGCAGCAAGATATTGCGGCTTTCCGGCGGTAGTGGTTCCACACCGTTGAGCTGCTTAAAGATGGTGCGCATCAAACGCAGGCTCACTTCTGCCCGCTCGGCGTACCGACCAAACCAGAACAGGTTTTCAATTACCCGGCTCGGCAGATTGGTGACCTGCGCTTCATCACGCGGGAATTCTGTTACCGCAGATTGTTCTACCTCTGGTTTGTCACTCAAGATCCAGGTGTCTTTACTGCGCGAACCCGATAACTTAGTGACAATCACTTCGGCGGTAGATTCTGCCACCCGGCTAAGGCCACCAGGCATCACGCTGTAACCATTTTTCGTCGCCACGGTAAAGGTGCGCAAAATCCCCGTGCGCCCCTCCAGCCGTTGCTCGTGCCAGATAGGCGCTTGTGAACCTGGGATATAACACTGTGCCACATAACCCGCTGGATTTTTGGCCAACATTGCCAAGGTTTCCGCCCGCGCTTTGGCATCAAGACTGTGGCCGTAAATACTTCTGCTGGCAAAACTGCGATAAGTGGGTTTGATGATCAGTTGATCCAGATGATTGACAACATAGTCGTAATCCTGTGGATTACCACACCACCAGGTGCGTACCGATGGCAGTTGTAATGATTGCCCCAAGAGGAACTGGCAGATATCCGGCAAAAACGCCAACAACTCCGGCGCTTCCAGCACCCCGCTACCCAATGGATTGGCTAGCACCACATTGCCGTTACGCGCCACTTCCAACAACCCGGGAACCCCGAGCATGGAGTCAGCGCGTAGCTCCGCCTGGTCACAGAAAGAGTCATCCAGCCGCCGCAAAATAACATCCACTGGCGACAAGCCATTAAGGGATTTCATCCACACCTTGCCGTTACGCACAGTCAGATCACCGCCTTGCACCAGCGGATATCCCAAATGGTTGGCAAGATAGGCATGTTCAAAATAAGTGCTGCTGTAAGCACCTGGCGTGAGCACCACCACCCGCGGGTTATCGGTTTTATGGCTTACTAATCCCGCAAGGGTTTGCCTTAGTGTCTGGAAAAAAGCGGAGAGCCGTAACACATTGCTGTCGCGAAATAATCCCGGCATCACCCGTGACACTACTGTGCGATTTTCCAGCGCATAGCCACTACCGCTGGGGGATTGGGTGCGATCGCCTATCGCCACAAACTGACCATTTTCACCGCGAACTAAATCTACAGCGTGCAATATCAATGCGTTAGCACCAGGCAAACGCATGCCATGACACTGACGTAAAAAACCCGGGTCGGCAAAGACTATTTCTGACGGCACAATCCCTTGCTTCAGCAACTGTTGTTCGCCGTATAAATCGCGGTAGATAAGTTCGAACAGTGTCGAACGCTGTGCCAGCCCTTGTTCAACAAACGCCCATTCAGCACTGCTAATCACATTAGGGATGATGTCCAGCGACCAGACACTGGGTGACAAGGGATCATTATTCAGGTCATAGGTCGCGCCGTCATCTCGCAGAATGCGCTGCGCCCGGCGATAACGGTCATCCATGCCATCCGTGCCTAACCGACCAATGTGCTCCAGTAGTTGCAGCCAATGAGCACGAGGCTGCCGTCCTTCATCAAAGGCTTCGTCAAAGGCCCCAGCAGGCTTGACGTAGGGCGCATTGGGCACCGGTTGAGTTTCCGGTGCCGAGTTATTGGCTAAAGGCGAACGCATCAGTTAATGGCTTACTCCGGCAAATTGGCGCCTAGTATACTTTCTTTCTGAGATCTAATGTATGGGGGTATTCATGACTGATTTCCTCCATGGGCGGTGCCATTGGTCGCGGTACTTGTTCATTCACATAAAAATGGCGTATAGCATTAAATTCCGGCGGCGGTATCAATGGCCCCTGGGTAAAACCTTGCTCCTGGAACCGGTTAACGCGACGCGCTTCCGCTTCGTTACTGTTGACTGGCACGCTGGCAAAGTTGCGGCCGCCTGGGTGACTGACGTAATAGGTACAACCGCCTATCGACATGCCATTCCAGCTATCAATCAAGTCGAACACCAACGGCGCATCAACCCCTAATGTGGGATGCAGCGCTGAGGGTGGCGACCAGGCGCGATACCGCACCGCACCAATCATTTCGCCTTTGGTGCCAGTCGCACTTAACGGCACCCGGCGACCATTACAGGTGAGAATGTGTCGACCATCGGTTATACCGCTGAGTCGCACCTGCAACCGCTCCACGGAAGAGTCCACATAACGTGCGGTACCTGAGTGAGTCACTTCTTCCCCCAGTACGTGCCAAGGCTCGATGGCCCAGCGCAGCTCCAGCTGAATATCATCCAACTGCTGGCGGCCATAATGCGGGAAACGAAACTCTTCAAAAGGTGCCAGCCATTCCAGTTTGAACGGATAGCCGTGCCGTTGCAGGTCATCCACCACTGACTTGATGTCCTGCCAGACGTAGTAAGGCAGCATAAAACGGTCATGCAGTTCAGTGCCCCAACGGATCAACGGCTTGTTGTAGGGCTTCTTCCAAAAACGCGCCACTAAGCAACGCAGTAATAACATCTGCACCAGCGACATACGGGCATGCGGCGGCATTTCAAAGCCACGAAACTCCAGTAATCCCTGACGACCACTAGCGGTGCCGGCGGCGTAAAGCTTGTCAATGCAAAACTCAGAACGATGGGTGTTACCGGTAATATCCACCAGCAGATTGCGCATCAGACGATCAATCAGCCACGGCTGTGCCACCAAGCCATCCGGCATGTTGGCAAAGGCGATTTCCAGTTCATACAACGACTCTTCACGGCCTTCATCCACTCGAGGCGCCTGACTGGTGGGACCGATGAACATCCCAGAAAACAGGTAGGACAAGCCGGGATGGTGCTGCCAGTAAGTCACTAAACTGCGCAGCAGATCGGGTCGCCGTAACATCGGGCTATCCGCAGGCGTCAAACCGCCTAAGGTGACGTGATTGCCGCCACCCGTGCCGGTATGGCGACCATCCAACATGAATTTCTCGGAGCCCAGACGGGACAGATAAGCCTGCTCGTACAAGGTTTCGGTATTGTGTACCAACTCATCCCAACTGCTGGCAGGGTGAATATTGACCTCAATTACCCCTGGGTCTGGGGTGATCAGGAATTTCTGTATCCGATAGTCTTTCGGTGGCTCATATCCTTCAATCACCACAGGCAGTTGTTGCTGGCTGGCGACCGCCTCAATAGCACTTATTAGAGCTACGTAGTGCTCTAAATAATTCAGTGGCGGTAAGAATAGATGCAAGCGCCCATCGCGCACTTCCAGACAAATAGCGGTGCGCACCACAGGTTTAACAATTCTTAACGGTGGTTGTGGCGTTTGCCCGGTCTGCTGCGCAGCAATACTCGGGCTGTCACCACTCACGTCAAATGTTGCCAGCGGTTCCCTTGGTTCAAACGGATCGCGTTCAGCGTCCAGCTCCTCTTCGCTCATTGGCGGTAAGGAACCCAGTGGCAAACGAAATCCCATTGGGCTGTCGCCGGGGATTAAGGTAATCACCTCCGCCCGTAGTGGCCACAAACTGCTCTGCCACAAATAGCCGTCAAACATTACCGGCAGCACAAAGCCGGTGGGATTTTCCAACCCGTGAGTCAGCAGTTTTGCCAGACGACGCCGTTCCAGATCATCTTGCAGATTGGCCTTACGCGGGTTAGCTGCATCTGGCAGATTGCGCTCCAACCAAAGGTAGTACAAGGTGTCTTCAAACGCTGGCTGTAAATACTTGGCTGAGAGCCCTAACTCACCGCATAAGGCGTTACCAAAACGTCGTGCTTCGGTCTCAGTAAAACCATAATTTTTGTCGACCCGCGCCAACCATTGTGGATCATGCCACAGCGCTTCGCCGTCAGTACGCCAGAAACATCCCAGCGCCCAGCGCGGTAACTCTTCGCCGGGATACCACTTGCCCTGCCCATAATGCAACAAGCCGTTGCTACCAAATTTGGCTTTCATGCGTAGCAGCAGGTCTTTAGCCAGCCGCAACTTGTCGGCACCGAGAGCTTCGGTATTCCACTGCGCGGAATCCATATCATCAATGGAGACAAAGGTGGGTTCGCCGCCCATCGTCAGCCGCACATCGCCCTGTTGCAGCTCCTGATCCACCGCGCGGCCCAGCGCCTTGATGTTTTCCCAAACATCATCGCTATAAGGCTTGGTAACTCGCGGATCTTCATGAATGCGGGTCACCACGTTGGTATAGCTGAAGTTGACTTCACACTTGTCGGTATAACCGGTAATCGGTGCTGCAGAGATGGGCTCCGCAGTACACGCCAGCGGGATATGGCCTTCACCGGCTAACAGGCCACTGGTGGGATCTAGGCCAACCCAGCCAGCGCCAGGCAGATACACCTCACACCAGGCATGCAAGTCGGTAAAGTCGTGATCGGTACCCGACGGGCCATCCAGCGCCTTCACATCGGCCACTAGCTGCACCAGATAACCAGAAGCAAAACGAGCCGCCAACCCGAGCCGACGCAGGATCTGCACCAGCAGCCAGGCAGTGTCACGACAGGAACCTTTTTTCAGCGTCAGCGTTTCCTGGCACGTTTGAATTCCGGGTTCGAGCCGAATGCCATAGCCAATGTCCTGTGCCAACCGGCTGTTAAGTTCCACCAAAAACCCTACAATCGCCTGGTCTTTGCCATCAATGCTTGCCATCCAGGCTTCCAGTTCCGGGCAATCTTCAACGGTTTTCAGATAAGGCGCCAGTTCCTCTTGCAGTACCGGCTCATAGTTAAAAGGGTAAGTTTCGGCGTACTCTTCGATGAAGAAATCAAAAGGGTTAATCACCGTCATATCGGCAATCACTTCCACCGCAAACTGCAACTTGCGCGTTTTTTCTGGGAATACCAAGCGCGCCTGCCAGTTGCCAAACGGATCCTGTTGCCAGTTGATGAAGTGCTGCTCAGGAGTGACTTTCAGCGAATAGCCATGAATATGAGTGCGCGAGTGCGGCGCGGGCCGCAACCGCAGTATATGCGGCGATACTTTAACATCCCGGTCAAACTTGTAAGTAGTGGTGTGCTGGATGGCGATGCGAATGGTCATGCGGCATCCTCTTGGCGAAAGTGAAACCAGTTTTCTGTGATCTGATGATGCAACGCAATCATCCCCAGTTGCACCTCATTGAGATAGTCACTGAACTGTTGATTGAGATCTTCCGACTTTTCCACTCCTTGCGTGAGTTGCAGCAACTTGTCGACATTAGCCGCGATAATGCCAAAGCGAGGCAAGGTGGCAGCAGCGATTTTTATCTGCTCCAGACAATAGCGCTGCGAACGGGGAAAACAGGGGTCGGTCAGCATGAATGTCACCACCGCGGCGCCCGTAATGGAACAGCGCATGGTGCGGCGAAAACTCAAATAAGCGCTCTGAGATTTTAGCACTTTGGACCAGACGACCTGTCCCAGACGCACATCTTCCTCTTCCTGCGAGTGCAGCATTTGGAAATTAGCGGCATCCAGAATACGGGTGTTCATATCGGCCCGTTCCAGAAAACGCCCCATCATGATGAAGTGCCAGCCCGCGTGACGGTCCATGGTGCCGGTCAACAGGCCAATGATCTTCTGGCAACCTTCAATGATGGTGTTGAGATAAGCATGACGCACCGAACGGTTGATCCCTTGCTTGATATTGTGCTGCGCATAGAGATCTAACTCGTTGATCAGTTCCCACATTTCGCCCGGCACCACATCGCGGGTGGTACGGATATTCTCCCGCACCATTTTCAGTGATGACAACAACGAACCAGGGTTAGTGTCATCGGCCAGCAGGAACTTCAGCACATTGTGTTCATCCTTGACCTTGTAGCGCTGATCAAACTGTTCCACGCCACTGTTGATCTCCACCAGATTGTACCAAGACACCGCAATATCACGCGGCAAGTCATACATGAGGTCATCATAGACACTGACCAGACGGGCAATATTTTCCACTCGCTCCAAATAACGCGCACTCCAGTAAAGGCGCTCGGCAACCCGTGACAACATGTTCAGTCTCCTTTTGTCCCAACAATCCAGGTGTCTTTACTGCCACCGCCTTGGGAAGAGTTGACCACCAGCGAGCCTTTTTTCATCGCTACCCGGGTCAAACCACCAGTGGTGACGTAAGTGTCCTTGCTTTGCAAAATGAATGGCCGCAGATCCAGATGGCGCGGTTCCAGCACATCTTTACCTATTAACGTCGGTGCAGTTGACAGTTTGAGTGTCGGCTGGGCGATATAGTTACGCGGGTTGGCCTTGATCAGTTCCGCAAAGGTTTGTTGCTCTTTTTTAGTGGAATGCGGCCCCACCAGCATGCCATAACCACCGGACTCGTTGGCCGGTTTCACTACCAGCTTGTCGAGGTTTGCCAGCACATATTCACGTTCATCATCCCGATCACACAGGAAGGTTTTCACATTGGGCAGAATGGGTTCTTCGTTGAGGTAATAACGGATCAGTGCAGGAACGTAGGCATAGACCACTTTATCATCAGCAACACCTGCACCAGGTGCATTCGCCAGAGCTACATTGCCCGCTTTCCAGGCCCGCATCAATCCCGGCACCCCCAAAACAGACTCGGGATTAAAGGCTTCTGGATCAATAAACAAGTCATCAATACGCCGATAAATCACATCCACCCGTTCTGGGCCGTAGATGGTTTTCATGTAGACACAATCATCACTACCCACAAACAGATCTGAGCCTTCTACCAGCTCTACCCCCATCTGCTGCGCTAAAAACGCATGTTCAAAATAGGCGGAGTTATAAATGCCTGGCGTTAACACTACGATTTCTGGACGAGCGACCTTGCGCGGAGACAGCGCCGCCAGGGTATCGAACAGCTGTGATGGATAAGAGCCTATGGGTTGAATGTCATCATTTTCAAAGAGTTCCGGCAACACCCGTTTGGTAATTGCCCGGTTTTCCAACATATAAGACACCCCAGAAGGCACCCGCAAATTGTCTTCCAGAACATAAAACTTGCCATCGGCATCGCGCACCAAATCGGTGCCGCAAATATGCGCCCACACCCCATAAGCGGGCGAAACCCCAACACATTCTGGCCGGAAGTTTTTTGACTCTTTGATAATATGCTCGGGGATAATGCCGTCTTTGATACAGTGTTGTTCGTGGTACAGGTCATCAATAAAGCGGTTGAGGGCGGTCAGCCGTTGTTTCAGGCCCGCTTCGGTCACCGCCCAATCTTTAGCCTCAATGGTGCGCGGAATAATGTCGAACGGCCAGGCACGATCAATATTGCCTTCCTCGGTATAGACGGTAAAACTGATGCCCATCTCTTGGATGGTGGCTTCCGCCGTCAGCCGGCGTTTCTCCAGTTCGTCGGCAGAGAGGGAATCCAGATATTTGAGCAATTGTTTGGCGGGCGGACGGGGGTTTCCGGTGTGGTCGATCAGCTCATCAAAAAAATCGCCGGAATCATAATTTTTTATAAGTCGATCCATAACAAGCAACGCCCCCTCATAATTATCACCGGACACCGCATCATTATGGTGCAAATGAATAGCAGTGCCGATTTATCAATGCTTCAAATTGGTGCTAATACCAGTTTAATTTTCCTTTTTATAATCAATCAAATAACGTATTTGAGTTGAACTATAGCCTGGATAACCTTAAGGGATAGCAGAATTTATGCCAGATAATGAGAGAATGTTTTTAGACAAGCTAATGAAGCAGCACCATCCTGGCGCAGTACTCACAGCTAAAAGATGACACTGAGAGAATTCCAACCGTAATAAATTTATTCAGGCTGAAGAACATCTTTCGACCAAAGCCTATGACCACTTAGTTGCAGCGCAATCAGAGATATGACGACAAACACAGAGTCCAAGGCTAATCCCCAAACCATATCATCCTTGCTGAGCGCGGCATAGAACCCGGCAATACAACCAGAATGGACAAGGTATATCCCCCATAATACCACTCGCTGCCATGTCCGTTGGAAAATACAACCTAGAGCCATCACTGCAGCACATCCCCAAATAGTAGCCAACACCACATGCAGTCCAGCCAGCCAATGCCACTGAGCTTGCCACCATGATTGCACTAACCAAGCAATAGCGATGTTACATGTCAGCAGCCAGAGTAACCGCCACTGTTGCCGACAAAATTGTTGTCTCACTGCTTCAATACCTTCAAACCCGGGAAGTAACATCAGCATCTCGACCGACTGCCAACGTAACATCCGATGCCAGTGCACTAGCAAACAGCAGATGACGGCAAACTGGCTGCCCATAACGGCTGGTGAGTAATCAAAACGGGTCCATTGATTAATAGGCAGTAACACAAAAGGTGCCAATATTGTAAGTGCAATCACAAGCCCTAAACTTCCACCCATGAAAAAACTGATGGGATGTAGCCAACGGTTCAGCCCTTGCAATAAAGACAACGGCCATCGCTCAGCTAAACGGGTGCTGCACAACATTCCCTTGTCCATACCGCCACGGAAAATACTGATACCTTCCGCTTGCCATTTGGGCAGTCGCAATTGCGACATCAGTACCAGCCATAATAGCGAAACACCAAGCCACCATAGTGCCAATGGCAATGCTTTGGTCAGAAAAGCAAATAGCGGCAAACAGAAGAACAGTAAAATGGAAATAAAAAATAACTTAGGGCGGTATAACGTCAGCAAAACAAAACTTAAACCAACAAACCAGCTAGCCCCCTGAACAGCAATAGCTGCATGTGACGCAGGTATCAACGCAACTGCCAATACCAACTCAATCATTATCACCAGAAGTGCAAAACACAGAGACTGCCGAATCATCAGAGCATAGAAACCAGGCACGAGTCTGACCCATTCAGTACTCTGTAGGCGTAATGTGCGCCAAGCAAATGCACTGCAAAAACTCATAATGCTTAGACAGTAAAACAGTTGCAGCAATTCAACTTTAGGCTGGTGAGACATGACCAGAGCCAATATCAGCCCAAACAAGGATGCCCCGAGATAGCTGGCACACGCTTTATCTCTAAACCAAGACTCCCATGCCAAACGATTCATGAATGCAGCTCCAGAAACAACTGCTCGAGGTTTAACGGTTGACTGGTCAACAGACCTGCTGGGTGCAAGTGGCTTAGATCTCCGTCGACCAACCATCTATTACCGTGACGAGCCAGTAACTGGACATTGACAGGTAACACCGGGGCTTCGCCATCAGCAAATTGCAACACCCGTAATTGTTCGCGTAATGCGTCCAGCTCGCGAAACAGTATCAGTTCACCTTGCTTAAGCAGGGCGACATGACTGGCAACACGTTCAAGATCAGATGTGATATGAGATGAAAAAAGCACAGCCGAACCAGACTCGAGCGCTAAATCAAATAGATCAGCCATAAAACTGCGACGGGCGACAGGATCCAGACTGGCGACTGGTTCATCCAACAGCAAGAGTTGTGGTCTGTAAGCCATTGCCATAATCAGTGCCAGTGATTGTCTTTGTCCAATAGATAACTTTTGCACAGCTGTGCTTCTATCGAGTTGAAACCGCGTCAGCCACTCCTGCTCCAAGGTTACGTCCCAATTGTCATAAAAGCTGCGATGCCATTCCAGCGCCTTGCCAACACTAAAACCTTCATAGCCAAATGACTGCTGGGGGACATAACCAATACGGTTTTTTGCGGCAGAACTCAGTTGTTGAGGCTCATCCCCCAGAATCTGTACTGTGCCGCTATCAGCCTTAACAATACCCAATGCGATACGCATTAATGTTGATTTTCCGGCACCATTGGCACCAAGCAAACCTACCACCATTCCGGGCAGCAATTGCATCGTCAGTCCTTGTAATACCGTTTTACCATCAAATTGCTTACTGACATTGTTCAATGATAAAAGTACATCTGGCACCATCATCCGCTCCGAGGTCATTCCTCTTCTCCCTCTAACCAGTGTTGCGCTACCCATTGCTGTAGTTGCATCTGCGATATTCCCAACTGTTTGGCAGTGGTCAAAAGGGCCTGCAATTGAGGTAACAATAGTGTTTCAGCAGAGGCTTGTTGCTGATTGGGTAGAGTTGCCACTCGGGTTGCCTGCCCTCGACGCCGCTCTAACCAGCCCTGATCTACCAGTTGCTGAATAGCCCGCGACACCGTCATTGGATTTACGGCTAGATGTGATGCTATCTGTCGCACGGAAGGCAACACTGTTCCCGACGGTAGCTGACCACCGACAATCAGGTGCACGATTTGGTCAGTCAATTGCCGATAAATGGGTTCACCACTACTGGGATTGACATTCAAGAATTCCAACATTAGTCTTGCTTACTGTATTAATACATTGATACACTACAAACCTTAAATTAACATACTTGTTGCCAATTGCCAAAAGGAAATCAGCATGAAGCAAAGTTATCGTCGCAGGCTCTTTTCGGTGTGTGCACTAGTAATAGCGTGCACTGCAGCACCTCAGCTCAGTGCGACCACCGAAGTACCACAAAAGCGACAGATAGACAGTTGCTACGCCACCGGGCTATCCGACAGGCTCCAATGTGGCAGCGTTGAAGTTGCCGAAAACCCAGCAAAACCGGATGGGCGCAAGATTGCGATCCATTATGTGGTAATCCCCGCCATCAAGAATCTGGCACCACAGGAAGCGGTGCTGGGGATTGCCGGAGGACCGGGGCAATCGGCTATTGAGAACGCGGCCGGGTTTGAGCGGATGCTGCATAAAGTTCGGCAACACCGCGATATTCTACTGATAGATCAACGCGGTACCGGTCAGTCAAATGCGCTGAACTGTAACAGCGAAGATCTGACTGCGATGCTGGCACACAACGATGAAGCCATGGATATTGCTGCCGATGTTCGCAAGTGTAAAAAGCAACTCGAGCAACATGCCGATGTTAGCCAATACGGCAGCGAACAGGCGCTGGCAGATTTTGAAGCGGTACGCCGTCACTTAGGTTATCAAAAACTACATATCTATGGCGTTTCCTATGGCACGCGCATGGCACAGCTGTATATGCGTCATTATCCGCAGGCTATTGCCACCGTTACCCTAGATGGGGTAGTGCCAATGCAGCAAAGTGTCTTGGCAATCGGCGGAGCGATTGCGCGGGCACAAACACTGGTTATCAGTGATTGTGAAAAAGACCCGCTATGTGGCAAAGCCTTTCCCAAATTACGCGAGGAACTGGATACGCTGAGTGATACCTTGCAGCAGTACCCAGTAATGGAAAAAATTCATCACCCAGTGACCGGGGAAACAGCACTGCTAACGCTCACCCGTGACAAACTCCAAGGCGCGTTGCGACTAGCGATGTATTCACCGTCAATTCGCGCCTTGATCCCTTTTGCTGTCCACCAGGCTTATCGCAAAAACTACCAGCCAATATTGGGACTGCTGTCGTTGCAGAGCGGTTCACTGGATCTGGCGATGGGGATGCATGCTGCGGTAGTTTGCGGCGAAGACTGGCCACGATTGACCGCGGCACAGCGACACGATGCGGAAAAAAGTGTGATTGGCAAAGTCATGCTAAAGGGCATTGATGAAAGTTGCCCCATATGGCAGATCCCACCAGCACCGAAAAATTTTAGCGCGCCGATAGCAAGCAGTATTCCTACATTACTACTGTCGGGTGAAAAAGACCCGGCTACACCGCCCGCATGGGCCGATATGGCACTAGCCAAGCTCACCAATGCCAAACATCTGATCTCCCCCTACGCCACCCACAACGTGGCAGCCCAATCCTGTGCTGGTGACCTTATTGCGGAATTAGTGGAGAAAGCATCGGTCAAGCAGATTGACGGCAAGTGCTTGAACAAGGATGTGCGCCGCAGTTTCTACCTGAATGCCAGTACCGTTGAAGCGATTCCGGAGGATAAGCAATGATTAAGGTCAGCAATATCAGCAAACGTATTGGTAAGGTTCAAGCACTGAATCAACTGAGCTTCAGCGCCGATGACGGCATGATCACAGGCCTTTTGGGGCCGAATGGTGCCGGTAAAACCACCTGCCTGCGAACCATCTTTGGACTGCTTAAACCGGATCAAGGCTATGCTGAAATCGATGGTATTGACGTGGCCAAACACCCGGTTGCCGCCAAACAGCAACTGGGGCTATTCCCAGACCCTTTTGGCCTTTATGAGCGGCTGACACCGCGCGAGTACATCCGCTACTTTGCCGCCCTTAACGGCATGAGCAAACCAGCAGCCAGCCGAGCCACGGCCGAGGTGCTGAGTAAACTGCGCATGGAAGATATTGCCGATCGCCGCTGCAAAGGGTTTTCCCAAGGACAACGGATGAAAACAGCGCTAGCACAGGCAATTGTGCACCAACCCACCAATATCATTCTGGATGAACCCACCCGCGGGCTCGATGTAATGAGCACCCGGGTGCTACGGGATTTACTGTTGCAGTTAAAACAGCAAGGCCATTGCGTGCTGTTTTCCAGCCATGTGATGCAAGAAGTGGCCGCACTCTGTGATAGGGTAATTGTGATGGCCAACGGTAAGGTGGCCGCCATCGGTAGCCCGCAGCAGCTATGTGAACAGACCGGACAAACATCGCTCGAAGAAGCTTTTATTCAGTTAATAGGGACAGATGAGGGGATTGCCGCATGATGGCAAAAGTATTTACATTGCTGCGCAAGGAGCTGGTGGATGCCAGTCGTGACAAGCGTTCGGTGCTGGCGGGATTGTATTATGCCATCGGCACACCGCTGCTGATGTGTGGGCTGTTTATTGTGTTGATCAATCAGTTATCCAGCCCGGAAGACTTGCCAGTGAAAATGGTTAACGCCGACAAGGCACCGGATCTCGTGCGTTACTTGGGGCAACAAGGCATCAACAGCGGCAGCGGAGAAAAGGCCGACAAATTGGTGTTACAGATCAGCTCCGACTATCCGCAGAAAATGGCGCGGGGCGAGAGTGCCGAAGTGACCGTCATTGCCGATAACTCCGATGAAAAAATGCAGGATTCTATCCGCCGTTTGCAAAAAGCACTGCAAGCCTACTCTGCCGAGATGGGCAGTTTGCGACTGATAGCACGAGGCATTGACCCTCGCGTGTTGCAACCGCTGAAAGTGGAACTGCACGATCAGGCTACACCGGACTCCAAAGGTGGCATGATCCTCGGCATTGCCTTGTTTACCATGCTGTATTCGGTGTTTATCTCCGGCATGAATCTGGCAATTGACACCAGTGCTGGCGAACGGGAACGCAACTCACTCGGCTTATTGCTGAGCCACCCAGTCACCACCGGCCAATTGGTCATCTCCAAATTGCTGGCGGTCACCGCTTTTGCAATGTTGGGATTGGTATTGATCCTGCTGATTTCCCACTTTGCCTACCCGCTGGTGCCATGGGCAGAATTGGGCTTCAGTATCAGCATCAGTCCGCAATTTATGCTGCTGATGTTAGCGGTGGGTTTGCCCGTTGCCATGTTGGCTGCCAGCCTGCAGCTATTCGTATCTTTTATGGCGAAAACCTTTAAGGAAGCGCAGTCTTATCTAACCATGGTGATGTTCATTCCATTGGCATTAGCCATGAGCGCCAGCTACAACATCGCCCCTGAAGTGCTGAAATGGCTGCCAGTTTCCGGCCAGCAACAGGCGCTGATGGAAGTGATCAAGGGTAAAACTCTGCCATGGATGGAACTGGCAATAGCTTCGGGACTGACATTATTGATTGCGGCGATTCTGGCAACCGCGTTGGCGCGGATGTTACGCAGTGAAAAAGTCGTGTTCGGTTTATGATACCTAGAGGTTCAGCCGTTAAGCCCTAAATTCAGGTAAGGAAAATTAATGTCTCGATTATGGAAACAGCGACGATGGCTCACACTATTACTGTTGCCTGCGGCCTTACTGGCATATACATCAGGCGCTCACTATAGCAGTTTTGTATTAGTGCTAGCCGGAACCTCACTGGAAATGTGTTTTTGGTGGCGGTTATTGGGTCGTTCATAGTAGCAAAACGCCGACATTCGTCGGCGTTTTTCATTCCGATGGTAACAACTAAAAACGGTATTCGTAGCTACCAAAAATGCTGCTATCCGAGTCGTTATCTTTCAGCTCATATTCTGAACGTGATGCTGTGCCGCCTAATGTCACCATGCCGTCAAACATCGGCCAGCGGTAACTGAGCTCCAGCATCAACAATTTTTCCTGTGGAAAATTGGGCGTCCAGGGATTATTCGGACTACGGCCATCATCATTTAGCCGCGCATAACGCAAATAAGCCTGCAATCCGCGGCTATTGCTATACTGGCCAATCAAACCCAAGACATAAACCTTGGCATCGCTATCGTAAGTAGAGCCTAAGCTACGGAGATAGTAACGGGAACCACTCAGATAAGTGCTGTGTTCGTAGAAGCAGTTGAATGAATTGGGATCGGTACCGCAAGCCACCATGGTGTTGGAATATTCCAAAAACAGCTTGTACTGCTGCTGGCTAAAACTAAAACGGGTGTCGGCACCATAGAGCATGGCGCAATCGGTTAACTGCCAAGGCGACGGGCCACTGGAGTCTTCGCAAGTGCGTTCAAAATAGAGGCCAACTGGCACGCCAAACCAGTTATCAGCATAGCGCATATCAAAACCCGCCATCTGATTACCGATTTTACTGTCCAAAGACGAATCACAAGTTGCTGAGCCGTCAGCACATTCAGTGTTCCCTGAAATAGTATCCCAGAATGAACTCAGGCTACATTCCTGCCCCTGACCACAAATCTGTGTTGTCCAGGAAAATCCAATTTCCAGTTGCCGCAATGGTTTCAGCGTACCGCGGAAATTCCATAGCACGGTGTCATCAATAGCACGGTCATCATTTTCCCAACTGAAGCCCGTGGTCAAGGTCCAAGGGCCAATCCACGACAACCAAGGAGTTTCAAAACCATGGGCATCATTACGGCTTAACATGATTGATGGCATGGGTCGGGCATTATTGGTTTTAATCAGGCCAGTATCAAATCCCGGCCCCCACCACTGTGGCACGGTGCCAGCAGTCACCACCCAGTTCCCCAGAATAGCGGCGAAATAGGAATCATCTAAACGTAGTGACTTGTCATCCTGAGGATCTAGGGCGCCAGTGACCGACAACTTGTAAGCAAAGCGCTTACCCACATAGTCATGAGATGCGGTCAGTTCCCCTTTTTCCCGATAGTCGGAACCAAAATGTTGGAACCGAGCAGCGTCTGAAGCCAATGATGCCTTAACACTGCTGTTACCTTCGTTAGAGGTGGCCTGCTGGTAATAGTAATTCACTCTGGCGAAGGCTTGTTGCTGGGCCGCATTGAGCTTTTCCGGCTCCACCTTGGCAAGATCTGCCCCAATGCCAGCCCACATCAAGGGATAGGTGTTGATGGGCACGGTGATCACCCCAGCATCCGCCAATGCCTGAATATCTGCTCGCAGATACACATCGTGGGTGTCGACCCAAGGCGCAGCAGCAGCCAGCGCACTAGCCAACAACATCGCGAGGTACCAAGAAATTTTTAACCCTTTACTTAACATCATGACTTCCTTGTTTACTGAATAACTGTCGCAACGCGGTAGCGACGTCTGGATGCACAAACTGGCTGACATCGCCGCCATGCAGTGCGACCTCTTTTACCAACGTAGATGAAATAAATGAGTTTTCTTCTGCCGGAGTGAGAAACACACTTTCCAAGCCCGGATACAGACGGCGATTCATACTGGCGAGCTGAAACTCATACTCAAAATCCGACACGGCCCGTAAACCACGGACCAGAACAGTTGCCTGTTGCTGTTTAGCAAAATCCACCAATAAACCGCTGAATCCCATCACTTCGACATTTGTCAGATGAGCAGTAACGGTCTGCAACATAGCCACTCGCTGCTGTAGCGAAAAACGCGGTTGCTTGGAAGGATTTGTCGCTACCGCAATCACCAATGATGGAAATAGCGACGCCGCTCGTTCAATCAGATCGGCATGACCATTAGTAACAGGATCAAAGGTTCCCGGATAGATGGCCCTGGTATGCATGATTCCTCCGTAGCCCTGGAGATGATTCGACGGCGCAACTACTGCACCGTTGCCGGATTTTGCTATATTGGAGCGGTATTCTGCCACAACCGCCCCGAGCATGCACAACCCTAGCTTACTTGCTGTTTGTGAATATCAGTCGCGAGCAAGCAAAGACAAGTAACGCGTAACGATAGTGTCTAACGATACCTTGTCGAGGATTTCCGCCGATGAAACATCGGGCGGCTGCTCTAGTGCGCGATCCATAGCTGCCGCCAACGCTGCTGGATCTCGGCGCGGCACCAACCACTGTGATAAAGCACCACTAAGGATTTCACTGGGGCCATGGGGACAACGGGTACTGACGGCTGGCGTTCCCAACGCCAGCGCTTCCAGCAGCACGTTGCCAAACCCTTCATAATCGGAGCTAAGTACCAGCAATTTAGCGTGTTTGATCCACGGAAAAGGATTTTGCTGAAAACCGGGCACAATCACCCGCTGCTCCAGCCCCATCTTACGAATAGCCTTGAGTGCTTTTCTGCGATTACTGCACAACAGTACCAGCGGGATGTCATGCCGCATCTTTTTTAAGGCGGCGAATAACACATCGTGGCGCTTCTGCCGAGCAAAACGACCAACGTGAATAATATAATCACCCGCAGGTAAATCTGCTGTCTGGGCTTCAGCTTGCTGGCGAATCTCTGCTAATGAGAACGGATTATAAATGGTGGTAACTGAGGCGGGCTTAATCCGCCTTGAACGCCGCAGCTCATCAGCGACACCTTCAGATACGGCGATCAACTGCTGGCCATTAAGCGCCCGCTGTGCCCGCCACATCTCCAGCCAAGCCAGCGGCCCCAATTTGCGCTGACGTTGCAGTTCCTCATCCACTGAATTGTGCACCACACAATACAGCGGAGCAACGCCGGTACGCGTCATCAGCAGGTTGGTCTGATGCAAATTGGATAGAAACAGATCAAAGCTCCCCACTTGCTGCTGCAAGGTTTCCAGATATTGTTTGAGTCTGGCGACAGATGTTCCCAAACGCCAGAAGCTGTCCAAGTTGCGTGTGTGTGCATCAAAGCAAAAATGTAGCGGAATCTCGGCGGGCACTTCATGTTCCACCGCACGCTGCAGCACTAGGATATGCGGCTGATGCCCCCGCGCCAGCAAGCCCTTCGCCAGCGTTAACATCACTTTTTCCGCACCACCACCAGCTAGGGAATCAATGACAATGGCAATGCGTTTATTCGAGTTCTGTGACATGTCTGAATCCCTAGTGAATACAACAAGATGGATTCATGTTTAACGATGATCTACGGTGGCGGCGTCTTTGGACAACGATAGCTCCGCTAGCGCCGCATACTTATGAAATGCATATTCGCCGAGAATAATCGCCATCAGCAAACCTCGCCACCCATCTAAGAATCCCAAACTCAGCACATATTGCTGAAAAAAATCGGTGAAAAAACGCAATACCGCGAATCCGATTGTACTCGTCTTACCCTTATTCGCTTTTTCCTGAGCCATCAGACAAGCATATTTAAGGTGTTTTTCCTGTACATGCTGATAGTTACGCCAACTGTAATGCAGTAACGCTGATTTCAGTACTTTGATGCGCTGATTAGGCTGTAGCAAAGTCTCATGTACCTGTCGCTCTTTAAACTTAGCGCCAACCTTATAAAACAGTTTGCCTTGTGGCGCTGTGTAACGACCATGATTTAAAAACTTCCCAAAGAAATAGGTTTTCCAAGGAATTTTGATCATATTGGCATCAGGTTTAGCAACCGACAGCACTGCGTCTATTTCTGCTTTCAAGGCATCAGTGACGACTTCGTCAGCATCAATAGTTAATACCCAGTCGTACTGACACATAGCCAAGGCGCGATTACGTTGCGGACCATATCCCGGCCAGTCAGTGCAATGTACTTTACTGGTGTACTTTTTGGCGATTTCCACTGTGCCATCAGTGCTGCCCGAATCCAGAATAATTAATTCGTCGACCCAACCCTGCAGTGGTGCCAGACACTGCGCTATACGATCAGCTTCATTACAGACGATCAGGAAACAAGAGATTTTATGTTGTCGCATGCGGCTTCATTCTCAGTAAATAATTGATAACGGTTATCAGTCGTTAGTTGCTCTGAACAAAGAACGCTGGGCAATAACATCCATCACCTGCTGCACAGAAATATCGCTGACATAGCCGTTATCAGCCGCATAAATCACCGAGGAGAGTTCACTCCTTGGTGGTGCCCAGTAAGGTTTCCGCTGCCGCATCAACGCAATTAACGGCACATGTAATGCGCCAGCAAAATGCATGATGGAGGTTTCAACACTGATAACTAAATCACTACTAGCAATCATGGCGGGCAGTTCAAAGAAATGCCCCGTCACTGTGAAAACCGCTATCCGCTGCTGCATTGCCGCTGGCAGTTGAGCGACAGCCTGTTGAACTTCCGCCTGCTTTTCGCCAGTAACATTCAAGATAAATCGGCTTTGCTGCAGTTGATTCAAACGATTAATTAACTCAAATAACTGGGTTAAGTTCCAATCGCGTCGATGATCGGTAGAAAGATGATTCAGAAAAATCAACGGGCCAGTTTGCGCGGGGAAGTGCTGTTGCAGCCATTGTTTTGCTGCGGTGAGATGCTGGATACTTGGTCGCAAACGCGGTAATAATGCTGAACCTGACAGCTCAATGCCAAAAATACCATGGGCCCACTGATAATAGCGATCAGTAATATGGTGTTCCTGCGGCAATAACGTGATATCTGGCGAAAAGCGCGCATTGGCCTTGCGATAAAACCAGAACCCGAACATTCTCGCCATCCATGACTGACATGGACCAGCAACTAATAAGGCATTAGGGGCTATTTGGCGCGCAAGACTCAAGTAACGCTTGCCTCTAGATTGCGGCAAAGTGACGACAATGTCGTAATTTTGCTGCGCTGCTTGCGCTATCTGACGCTGCTGCTGTGCCACAGAATCGCAGCATCCCCACATATTGCCAAAGGCGGCTTCTGCCTCAATCCACTGCTGCATAATATGGCTACGAGCCAAGCGCCACGCCTGCTTATCGTTGCGATCATCATCCAGCCAGATATCGATTTGCAGCTGTGGATATTGCTGTTTCAGCGCTTCTAGAAATGTTTTTATGTACAGGAAGTCACCCAAGGCAAAAGGCGACATCACCAACAGTTTTTTGGCTTGAGAGAGTAATGTGTTATCAATTACCGCCATTATTATTTGTCACCTTTCAATACTGCAGAAACATTGCAACCTGTTGTCCCTATCTCAGCAAAGCTTCGAGCTGCGCCATCACCACGTCAAGGCCGTTGCTTAATCCTTGTGACGACATCTGTTGTTTGAGCTGCTTTTGCATCTCAGGTTCCCGTAACGCTATCGCGCAGTTAATCATCAAGCTTGTATCAAATTCAGCTTTGAGGCACAGATGCTGTGCAGCGCAGCTGTTGATCCGCGCGTGTTGGTCTTTCGCCACCGGCACGGCAACGGTAGGAATATGTAAGGCCAACGCTTGCAGCAAGGTATCGCCGCCTGCCAACACAGCACTGGCTGCTGCCGCCAACAGACTGATAAATGACACATTATCGATATCAGCAACGGCCACCACACCGGGATATTGTGGCAAAGCTTGCCGGTAGTTAGCGCCAAACACCATGACACAAGGCATACCTGTTTGTTGATAAACACCCGCAGCGGCTTTGGCAAAAGTATCCGCCACCAGTTTACCAGCCACCTGATGGCCACCTGACCCGGAGTTGAATAACCAGAAATTGTTAGCACGTAAGTTATATTGTGACAGTAGCTGTTGTTGCCGAGACGGTTGCGGAGAGCTAAACACTGTACCAACAGTTATCGGCTCAGGCTTTCGCAGCCACCGTAACTTCAACCGCTCCAACCAACTTATATCACCGATAAAAAACTTTGGCTGCACAACCCAGTGGCTATCAGTTACCCGTAATCGTTGCCATTTAAGGCCACGGCTGCGTTTACGCCGATGTTGGCTGATAAAGATGACTTTAGCACCACAACGTTTCGCATGTTGTAACTGCGTTTTGCGGCCAGAGGCATCGAAAATGACCACATCGGGTCGATAGTCAGAGACTATCTGATTCACCGCCGCCACCCTTTTGGTCGGCGTTTCATCCAGTAACGCTGTTGGGTAACGGCAAGCGCTGGCATAAGGTGCATCGCGATGAAGAATAAAACGGATCTGCGCCTGCGGCCAACGGTCAGCGATAGCGTCTGCGATAATAAGTGAGCGCATATATTCACCAATCCCCTCCGCAGAAGAGACCGGAATAAATAAAAATTTAATTCCCTTATGGGATGACCCAACCATAAATTCATCCATGTAAGCTACAAGTGTTGTTCTAATACAACCTGATCGAACATCCCAATAACGGCTGCTACCGGAATTTGAGACATCAGTTGTTCACCTTTAGCGCGGGTTCCCCAGGGCACTGGTTGCCCCGAAAATTGTGCATCAATGGCCTGCTGGTATGCACTTACCACATACTGTTGCCACAGATAGGGGCCGGTGCGACCGGGGTTTGAATGCGCATACAAACCAATGACCGGCGTGCCCTGAGTCACCGCCATGTGGGTTGGCCCGGTATCCGGCGCTAACACCAATGATGCCTGACGTAAGATTGCCAGCATCTGAACCAAAGTGGTTTTCCCCACAAGATTGGTGATCTGGCATTGACAGGCGTTGATGATATCGCTGGCAAGTTGCTGCTCCATCGCCGCAGGGCCGCCACAAAGCATAATGTTAAACCCATGAGCTGCCGCATGTTCAGCCACGGCAGCATAACGTTCCGGCAACCAATTACGTTCAGCTTTGCTCGCCGCAGGGCAGATAACAAACCACCGTTGAGTTCCCATCAGTTGCTCAGCAAATGCACTATCAGCCGTTGGGATCGGTATATCCCAGTGCGGCTTGAGATCCGTTACCCCCAACTTGGCGGCAAATCCCATAAAACCATCAAGTACATGTGGAGTTGCCAGTGGTGCCACCCGCTCATTAGTGACCAGCCACTGCCCTTCTTTGGCGCGGGCGCGATCAAAGCCAATACGAATTTTTGCCGGGATCATCAAGGACGCAATAGTGGCTCGCAATGCCACCTGCATATGCAGCAGAACATCAAAACGGCGACCGTGAAAGGCTTGTTTCAGCGCGCGATAACTACGCCATCCCTGAGATTTATCAAATACTACAAATTCAATCCCCGGCAGGTATTTGAGAAGTTGGTACTCCACTTTGCCAATCACCCAGGTGATAGCCAAGGTTGGGTATTGCCGCTGAATCGCCTGCACCATGGCAACCGCATGGCACACATCGCCAATAGCAGATAAACGCAATAAACACAGTGAGCGAATTTGGCGGGGATCAAAACTCATCGGAACAAATGCCGGTTATGGGATGCAAGCCCCGGATCTTAATGTAGAATGGCCGCAGGTTCCATGCTTACACATTAGATTTCCCATGCACTTTATTAAAACCACCACAGGCTGCATCGCCGCAACCGACGCCACACCAACAGAAATTACCCCAGCATGGTTTCGTGATTCTTTCTGGCGTGAGCAGCAGTTGATCACTGGCACTTCCAAGGGACGCTACACCACTTGGTTTGTGCGCTATGCGCAGCAACATTGGGTATTACGCCACTACTGGCGCGGCGGTTTGATGGAAAAGTTCAGCAAGGACGCCTACCTGTTTACCGGTTTTCACCAAACCCGGGCAGTGGCCGAATTGGTATTGCTAGAACAGCTATACCAGCAAGGGTTACCGGTACCCAAACCGATCGCCGCGAACATCGAGCGTTTTGGCTGGTGGTATCGAGCCGATATTTTGATTGAGAGCATTGCTGGAGCAAGCGATCTGGTGGAAATTCTGGCACACGCAACATTGACCGAAACTCAGTGGCAAGCATTAGGGGCTCAGATCGCCGAATTTCACTGTCGTGGTGTTTATCACGCGGACTTGAATGCTAAAAATATTCTGCTCAGCGACGACAAATTTTATCTGATTGATTTCGACCGCGGTTGTTTCAAAAAAGTAGCATCGCAATGGCAACAGGCGAATTTGCAACGGTTATTACGCTCCTTCAATAAGGAACAGGGCAAACAACCAGCACTGGCCTTCAACGAGCAATGCTGGCAATGGTTACTCAAGGGATATCACCAGGTTAATCCGCGGACTTAATGCTTGCCAGCAACTGCAACACTAACGTTGACTGACGTTCGAGTGCACCTTTATTGGCGGAGACCACCGCTAAACTGGCACGACTTGCCTGTTGCCAACGTGCCACATCAGACCATAATCCTTGTATGGCCGCCGCCAATTGCGGCGCATCCGCCACAATCTGCATTGCCCCGGCATCCTCCAGCAAGCCACTGATCTCTTTAAAATCTCGATGATTAGGCCCTTCTAATACCGGTAGCCCCAAGGCTGCTGGTTCCAGTGGATTATGTCCGCCATTGGGGATCAGTGTCCCGCCTACAAAAGCCACATCGGCACAACTATACAGCGCCAGCAACTCGCCCATCGTATCGGCCAGCAATACCTGAGTATCGTGACTAACACGGGTGCTGTGACTGCGCCGCACAAAACGCAGGCCACTGCGTTGAATCACCTCGGCAGCATTATCAAATTGCTCAGGATGGCGGGGCACCATAATCAATAACGCTTGCGGCCATTGTTGCAACAGGGTTTTATGGCAATCCAACATCGCTGCAAATTCACCGGGGTGGACACTGCCAGCAATCCATACTGGCGAAGCCTGACGGCCCCACTGCTGCCGCTGTGCCTTGGCCACCGCAATTTTGCTTTCATCCAGTTGCAGGTCGAATTTGAGGCTACCGCATACTTGCAGTTTGCTTGGCATGACTCCTAAGTCGATAAAACGCTGCGCTTCCGTGGCGGTTTGTACGGCAATGCGGTCCAACGACTGTAACATCGGGCGGCTGAGCTTTGGCCATTTACGATAATTGGCGGCCGATTTAGCCGACAACCGGGCATTCGCCAACAGCAGTTGGGCACCTTGCTGTTTTGCCTGATGCAACAGGTTGGGCCACAGCTCGGTCTCCATAATAATCACTAGCTGTGGCTGTAGCTGTTTAAGAAAACGCCGAATACACCAAGGCAGATCAAATGGCAGATATTGGTGCTGCACACTGTTCCCTAGTGCTTTGATGACTTCGCGAGATCCGGTAGGACTGGTGGTAGTCACCGTAATACTGAGATCTGGCCGCTGCTGTTGCAGTATCCGAATCAAGGGTAACGCCGCTAAGGTTTCGCCCATGGAAACACCGTGGATCAGTATATCGCTATGCCTTAACTGACTCAGGCCAAAGCGTTCCCCCCAGCGCCCACGGTAATCCGCACTCTTGAGCGCACGAAACGCCAGATACAGCAGCAATAGCGGCGTCAACAGATATAACAATAATGAGTAATAACGCAGATTCATCAGACAATTATCGGAAGGTTCAACCACAATGAGGAGAATGTTAACATAGTCGCTGCCGCGGCAATAACCAGGACTTGCGTTTGCAAAGGAACTCTATGAAAACCCGTGATCGAATCATCCAAGCTAGCCTGCAGTTATTTAACGAGAATGGTGAACGCAGTACCACCACCAACCATATCGCCGCCCATCTCGGTATGAGTCCAGGCAATCTCTATTACCACTTTCGTAATAAAGAAGACATTATCCGCAGCATCTTTACCCTGTACGAAAATCACTTAGAGTCAGCCTTTCAGCCCTATACGCCACAACAACTGGATGTAGAATTGCTGATCCGCTACTTCGATGCCATCTTTTACACCATGTGGCAGTTTCGCTTTATGTATGCCAACTTAGTGGATATTCTCGGGCGAGATGAAGCGTTGAAGCTGCGTTATCTGAAAGTACAAACTCGAGTGCAAACCCATGCCACAGAGCTGCTGACACAGTTGTGTCGCGATGGTTTTCTAGCGGTTGCACCTGACAAAATTAGCCGTCTAGCTGACACCATCAGAATGATGGTCAGCTTTTGGATCAGCTACCAACTGACGCAATCCGATGCCACCGGCATTACTAAGGCCACCCTTTATGAAGGGGTATTGCGAGTACTGATGATTTTTAATGGATATGCCACCAGCCATTCAGCAAACACTTTTGTCCGGCTGGAGCAACATTACGCTGAGTTGGCGCGTAAGCCACAATAAATCAGTAAAGAGAAACAACCAGTTACACAAGATTAACCGACGAGAAGTTACTGGCAGATTCATTAGATTTATTTATCAATTACAGCAATCTGCCCTAGTTTGACTAATCCAATTTGATGGCGGATAAAAATCGCTGTAGAGCCCTGAACTTTGGGGTTAAAATGCCGCCACTCCACAAGTCAACATAATCAAACCAAGGAGACTTAAGGTGGCATCTTCCTCATTCTACGCCCAAATTCAGCAACAACTGGCTGACACTAAAGCCGAAGGTCTATACAAAAACGAACGGGTGATTGTCTCCCCGCAACAAACCGCGATTCGCGTTGGCGAGCATGAAGTTATCAACTTCTGCGCCAATAACTATCTGGGATTAGCTAACCATCCGCAATTGATCGAAGCGGCGCAGCAAGGCATGGACGCCCACGGTTTTGGCATGGCATCGGTACGTTTTATCTGTGGGACACAGGACATCCATAAACAGTTGGAAGCCAAAATCGCCGCATTTCTGGGAATGGAAGACAGCATTCTGTACTCCTCCTGTTTTGATGCTAACGGCGGTTTGTTTGAAACCCTGCTAGGTGCCGAAGATGCAATTATCTCCGATGCACTCAACCATGCCTCCATCATTGATGGCGTGCGTTTGTGTAAGGCCATGCGCTTCCGTTATGCCAACAACGACATGGCCGATCTGGAGCAACAACTGCAAGCGGCAAAGGCGGCTAATGCCCGCCACATTCTGATCGCCACCGACGGTGTATTCTCGATGGATGGTGTAATTGCCAACCTGAAAGGGGTGTGCGATCTAGCCGATAAATACGGCGCGCTGGTGATGGTTGATGATTCCCATGCCGTGGGCTTTGTTGGTGCGCATGGTCGCGGCACCCACGAATACTGCGAGGTAATGGGCCGCGTTGACATCATTACCGGCACACTGGGTAAAGCACTTGGTGGCGCTTCCGGTGGCTATACCGCCGCCCAAAAAGAGGTGATTGACTGGCTGCGGCAACGCTCTCGCCCTTATCTGTTTTCCAACTCATTGGCGCCAGCAATTGTCAGCGCCTCCATCAAAGTACTGGAACTATTGGAACATGGTGACCATCTGCGCAATGCTGTTTGGGAAAACAGTCGTTATTTTCGGGAACAGATGACGGCAGCAGGCTTCACGCTAGCGGGGGCGGATCACGCCATCATTCCAGTAATGCTAGGCGATGCCAAACTTGCCAGTGCTTTTGCTGATGCCCTACTTAAAGAAAATATCTACGTTATTGGTTTCTCATTCCCCGTAGTGCCCAAGAGACAAGCGCGCATCCGTACCCAAATGTCAGCGGCCCATACCAAAGCACAGCTGGACAAAGCCATCGAAGCCTTTACCCGAATCGGTAAACAGCTGGGTGTTATCTAAAAATTTTGTAGGAATAAATAATGAAAGCTCTCAGTAAACTCAAACCCGAACAGGGTATCTGGATGGTCGATGTGCCGGAACCCACCATGGGGCCCAACGATCTGCTGATAAAAATTCGCAAAACCGCTATTTGCGGTACCGATGTACACATCTACAACTGGGACGAGTGGTCACAGAAGACTATTCCGGTGCCTATGGTGGTCGGTCACGAATATGTGGGTGAAGTTGTGGGTGTGGGTGATGAAGTGCGCGGTTTTAAAGTAGGTGACCGAGTGTCTGGCGAGGGTCATATCACCTGTGGTCATTGCCGTAACTGTCGTGCGGGACGCACCCACCTATGTCGCAATACCTTTGGTGTTGGGGTAAACCGCGAAGGCTGCTTTGCCGAATATCTGGTTATTCCGGCCTTTAACGCATTCCGCATCCCAGAAGACATCAGCGACGAATTAGCCTCCATTTTCGACCCCTTTGGTAATGCGGTGCATACCGCACTGTCATTTGATCTGGTGGGCGAAGATGTGTTGATCACCGGTGCGGGCCCTATCGGCATCATGGCGGTGGCCATCTGCAAACATGTGGGTGCCCGCCATGTGGTGATCACCGATGTTAATGAATACCGCCTAGAACTGGCCCGTAAGATGGGGGCTACCCGTGCGGTAAACGTTGCCAAAGAAGATCTGAAACAGGTGATGAAAGACCTGAAAATGACGGAAGGTTTTGATGTGGGTCTGGAGATGTCCGGGGTGCCATCAGCGTTCCATGCCATGTTGGACACTATGAACCACGGTGGCAAGATTGCCATGCTCGGTATTCCTGCTGGACAGATGGCCATTGACTGGAGCAAGGTGATCTTCAAAGGCTTGGTAATCAAAGGCATTTACGGTCGGGAAATGTTTGAAACCTGGTATAAAATGGCCAGTCTGATCCAATCGGGTTTGGATATTTCGCCGGTGATTACCCACAGATTTGCAATTGATGACTTCCAGCAAGGCTTTGACGCCATGCGCTCTGGTCAGTCAGGTAAAGTCATTCTTAACTGGGATTAACAGTCACAGGGCACTGTACGGATGCGGTGCCCTGATGCAAAATGTGATACAAATCACTTTTACATCTTCAGGATCAACATGAGTAACTACCAGATAATCTCTGCCGCAGCACTGAAACAATTGCAGCAACAGCAAGCTGAAGTGCAAATCGTCGACATTCGTGATATTGCCAGTTATGAAAAAGGTCACATTCCTGGCGCGGTCAGACTGGGTAACGACAATCTGGCAGAATTTATGACTCAAGCAGATATGGAAAAACCCCTAGTGGTTGTTTGCTATCACGGCATCAGCAGTCAGAGCGCCGCAGAATACCTACATCAACAGGGATTTGACGAAGTGTACAGTCTGGAAGGTGGCTTTGCTGCCTGGCCTTGGTACGACTGATGCTGGAAATTGGCCGACTCCCAAACACAAGAGCCGCGTTGGCGCTGATTGACTATCTGCGCGGCCAAGGCATCGAATGCCAAATGGTGCACCTAGAGCGAGGCGTTGCTATCTGTGTTAAACACGCAGAACAGGTTGAAGCCGCGCGCCAGGCATTCTTCGATTTTATCCGCAATCCAGGTGATAACAAATATCGCCAGGCCTCTTGGGAACATGGCGATAACCGCCAAGCACCAGATTATGGTGCGCCGTCGCTGCAGTTATTCAGTCAATTTATTACCGGAGCCGGACCGCTCACGCTGGTCGTGATGTTGGCCTGTATCATTATTTTTGCCGCAATGAATCTGGGCGGTGAAGAGACGGTATTTAATGCTCTCGGTTTCTTTGGCAGCTCCGCCGATGCCACACCAGCCCAAGTGTGGCGCTTGTTTACCCCAAGTCTGTTACATTTTTCCGCATTACATATCGTGTTCAATTTAATGTGGTGGTGGATTTTGGGAGGACGAGTTGAAAACCGCGTTGGTAGCCAATCTTTACTACTGCTATTGCTTGTTGCCGGAACGCTTCCCAACTTGGTGCAATATTTTGTTGCGGGGCCCGATTTTGGGGGACTCTCTGGCGTGGTATATGCGCTGCTCGGTTACTGCTGGATAATGGGCCGTTTGAAACCCACTGCCGGTATAGAGGTACAACCTGCTATTGTGGGCTTTATGCTGCTCTGGTTAGCATTTGGTTTTACTGGCATGTTTGGTCTAAGCATTGCCAATGGTGCACATCTGGCAGGGCTGTTAGTCGGCATGGCACAGGGCTGGCTCGACGGCCGGAAATAATATCTGTGCTTGTTTCATTCTTTTACAAATTTCACAAAATCTTTAAATATATTTAGAATTAGTTAGTTACCTCAACAAAGAGACATCTAGACCACAGTGCTCTCTTGGACAATCATGACCTTCCCGGTAATGTTAATACCTTGTTTCTCAATAATGCCATCCGATGAAAAATCTGCTTTGGTTGTTGGTGCTTGTAGCGGTAGGCTGCGCCCAACACGCTGATAAAAAACCACAAACACAATTAACTGCGATTACCCAAGCTTCCGGTGGTGACATGCCAGAGGGGCAAAAAAATCTTCATTTCAGCAAAGCTGAGCTGCATTGGCAGGTATTTCCAGAACAGCAACGGATTGCTGGCCATGCAATATTGACCTTTAAAGCTAAAGCCGCGTTAACTCGTTTATCTTTGGACCTAGATCCACAACTGGTCATCAGCCAGGTGATGTTTAACCAAGCACAGTTACCCAATTCCCAATGGCAGAATCCAGAGGGTCGGCTATTTATCCAATTGCCAGAAACTGTCGCGCTAGATCATGCGTTCACAATTACCGTCGATTATGCTGGCAAACCCCATGTTGCCAAAAAGGCGCCCTGGGATGGAGGGTTTGTTTGGTCCAAAACCGCAGATGGTCAACCTTGGATTGCCACGGCTGTTGAAGGTGAGGGCTGTGATCTATTCTGGCCGTGCATCGATCAGCCAACCGGAGAACCTGACACGGCTGAGTTATATATCACTGTGCCTGCACCATTAGTGGCGCCGTCAAACGGCGTGTTCAAGGGCATGACCGAAAATGATGGCTGGCGCACTTATCATTGGCAGGTCGCCCAGCCCAACACCTATGCGATTGCTCTGAATATCGCCCCATATAAAAAACTGGAAGCCACCTACCACAGCCGTTTTGGCAACAGTTATCCAATGAACTTTTGGTATCTGCAAGGTGAAGAGCAGCAGGCCCAAGCGCTATTTGCCGAATTTCCAACACAGTTGGACTTTTTTGAGCAGATGATTGGACCTTATCCATTTGCTAATGAAAAAATGGGGGTGGTACATACGCCATATCTTGGAATGGAACATCAAACCATCAATGCCTATGGTAACGGCTACGCCAAAAGCATGTTTGGTTACGATGGTTTACTGCAACACGAACTAGCGCATGAATGGTTTGGCAACCAGCTAACAAATAGCAACTGGGATGATTATTGGCTACATGAGGGGTTTGGCACTTACATGCAGCCACTTTATGCACAGTATCTCTGGGGCAATATGGCTTACGCTGCCGAACTGTACCAAATCCGCGCCAAGATAACCAACAAGGCAGCGGTAGTATCCGGTCAATCACAAACAGAAGAATCGGTCTACGACCCTGAACGCGGCCCGGGGCAAGATATCTATAATAAAGGCGCCTTGGTACTGCATACGCTACGGCACTATTTGGGCGATGATAAATTTTTCCAAGCAATACGCGAATTAGTCTACGGCACGGCGACACCTCAGCCAGGCAATTTCAAACCGCGCTATAGCAGCACACAGGAGTTTATTGAGATTGTCAACCGCATCAGTGGCCAAGATATGCACTGGTTCTTCGACAATTATCTGTATCAGGCGCAACTTCCTAAACTCGCAGTAAACCGTAACGGGGAGCTGTTACAACTGCGCTGGTTGCAGACTAAATCGGCCTTTCCAATGCCGGTGGAGGTGATGGTGAATGGAGAACTTCACACTGTTGCTATGCCGGCAGGACAAGGCAGCCTGGACATTGGCGCTGCGGCGCGTGTACAAGTCGACCCGCAGCAGTACATTCTTAAAGAAAGACCCCATTTTGCGATTTATCAGGCATGGGAAAAAGCCCGGAAAGCACAAGTATTAACGGAAAAGAAGCCCACTAAAGAGCGCGATTGAGTTATAGAAGACAGGTAAAGCCATTCATCCAAGAACGGCTTTACATTGCTCAACTGTACTAGCGCAACGCTATGCCATCGTCCGTTACGCCAACTCCAGCACTTTTGTCACCAGCTTTTCGATACCAGTGTTGGCTTCGGCAATAGATCCCGCCAACATATACGCGGGAGTACTCACGATTTTGCGCTCGTTATCCACTACAATATCCGCAACCGTTGCCTCAATGTGCTCGCCGCCCATGGCACAAAAAGCGCTAACCGTGTCTGCATCCGAACCAATAGTTCCTTTAGCTCCCTTGCCATATAATTTTGGGATCATCACTGGTGCAATACAGATAAAACCAATCACCTTCTTGGCATCAATAAACTGCCTAATGAAGTGATCGACTGCTGGAGTCAATGTGGTGTCAGCTCCAGCCAGTGCAAAATCACACAAATTTTTAGCAGCACCAAAACCGCCGGGAATGATCAGCCCATCAAATGCCGTGACCTCTAAATCTGCCGTTGCTTTAATATCACCACGGGCGATACGAGCCGCTTCAACCAGCACATTACGTTGCTCAGATGCAACCTCGCCACTGAGATGGTTCACCACGTGCAACTGTGGAATATCTGGCGCAAAACATTGATAGCTGACACCAGCTTTAGAGAGCGCCAGTAGTGTCAGCACCGCTTCATGAATTTCACTGCCATCAAAAACACCACAACCACTTAACAGCACTGCGATTTTTTTCATTAAAAATTTCCTTTTATGTTATTTATGTTTAATAAATGGTTATACAAGTGTTGATCCGCTCAAAAATCATGCTAATTTATTTCTTCTATTCCAGCGAGTACTGAAGACCTTCAGCCTCCGCCGTAAATCTGGAAAAGGAATTTTTAGAAATCCACAACCGGGAAGATTTACACAAAACAGAAGCCAGCTCACAAAAAATAAAATAATCTATAAAAATCAAAATATTAGATAACGAGATCTGCTTACTCCATATCTTGCCGTTATTTTATGTACTTTTTAACTCACAGACTTATCCACAGGCTGCGAGGCAATTTGTCATGGCTGAAAATCTCCTGTTGTGGCATGCTTAAAAGCCTTCTAAATGCAGACAATACTAAGCCACTATGCCAAAAATTGCTGAAAATCCCTTAATCCTTGTGGATGGTTCTTCTTATCTTTACCGCGCCTATTACGCACCACCACATCTAACCAACTCTAAGGGTGAAGCCACTGGTGCGGTATATGGCGTAGTGAACATGCTGCGAAGTTTGCTGAGCAAATTTCAACCACAGCAAATGGCGGTGGTTTTCGATGCCAAAGGGCCGACTTTTCGCAACGAAATGTACCAGCAGTATAAGGCCCATCGCCCACCTATGCCGGATGATCTGCGTAGCCAAATTGAACCGCTTCACCAAATTATCAAAGCGTTGGGTTTACCGCTGATTTGTGAACCAGGAGTGGAAGCCGATGACGTTATCGGTACTTTAGCATTGCGTGCCAGCATAGCTGGCAGAGCCGTTCTCATCAGTACCGGCGATAAGGATATGGCGCAGTTGGTTGACACCAATATTACCCTCATCAACACCATGACTGACACTATTCTTGGGCCTGCAGAAGTGTGCGAAAAATTTGGTGTTAGCCCAGACCGAATCATCGATTTATTAGCATTGATGGGGGATAAAGCCGATAACATTCCTGGATTACCTGGCGTTGGAGAAAAAACTGCACTGGCGATGTTACAAGGCGCAGGCAGCGTATCGCAGTTACTGGCTGATCCAGAATGTGTTTCAACGTTGGCCTTCCGCGGTGCTAAATCCATGGCGGCTAAAATCAATGAAAACAAGGCTATGCTGGAGCTGTCCTACCAACTTGCTACCATCAAGACCGACTGCGAGCTGGAACTGGACTGGCAGCAACTCAATATTGAAGCACCTGACCGTGATGCACTGGTGAAACTCTACGGCGAGATGGAGTTTAAACGTTGGTTGGGTGAAGTGCTGGAAAATCGCTTACCACACCACGAACACACTAGCATTGGTGCTGCTGCCACCGTTGTACCAGAGGAACCGTCACAGTCAGCAGCGCTGGAAGCCAACTACGAAACCATTCTTACCGAAGACGCCTTAGCTCGCTGGCTGAAGAAACTCAGCAAAGCGCCATTGATCGCCATTGATACCGAGACCACCAGTCTTAACTATATGGATGCCGAGTTGGTGGGACTGTCTTTTGCGGTTACCGCGGGTGAAGCCGCATATCTACCTGTCGCCCATGACTACGACGGCGCCCCAAAACAACTCGCCAAAGATTATGTGTTATCGCAACTGAAGCCGTTGCTGGAAGACCCGCAAATTCGAAAGGTAGGGCAGAATCTCAAATACGATATGAGCATTCTGGCCAATGCTGGAATTAAGCTGCAAGGTCTTCAGTTTGATACCATGTTGGAGTCTTATGTGTTCAATTCGGTCGCTTCACGTCACGATATGGACGGGCTAGCATTAAAGTACCTCGGCTATAAGTGCATCAGTTTCGAAGACGTCGCCGGTAAAGGTGCCAAACAGCTGACCTTTAATCAAATCCCGCTAGATATTGCCGCACCTTATGCGGCCGAAGATGCCGATATCACCTTACGCTTGCATCAACACTTGTGGCCTCGACTCGAAAAAGAACAAGGCTTGGCAGAAGTTTTTAATGAACTCGAATTGCCACTGATCCCAGTGTTGTCGCAAATCGAACGTAACGGTGTGTTAATCGACACCATGCTGTTATCACAACAAAGCGATGAACTGGCGCGTAAAATCGATGCATTGGAACAAAAAGCCTACGAAGTTGCGGGTGAGCAATTTAATCTTGGCTCACCCAAGCAGCTACAAGAGTTGTTTTTTGAAAAACTGGGGTATCCGGTCATCAAAAAAACGCCCAAAGGCGCACCATCTACTGCCGAAGAAGTGCTGGTAGAGCTAGCATTGGACTATCCGTTGCCCAAAATTATCTTGGAACACCGCAGCCTAACTAAGCTTAAAAGCACTTATACCGACAAACTGCCATTGATGGTCAATGGCAAAACCGGGCGGGTTCATACCAGTTATCATCAGGCCAATGCCGCAACAGGCCGTTTATCCTCTAGCGATCCTAACTTGCAGAATATTCCGGTACGAACCGAAGAAGGGCGCAAGATCCGTCAAGCATTTATAGCCCCAACTGGCCGCAAGATCCTCGCAGCGGACTATTCGCAGATCGAGTTGCGGATTATGGCACATCTTTCAGAAGATGCCGGATTGCTCAAGGCCTTTGCCGAAGGTAAAGATATTCACCGCGCCACGGCCGCTGAAGTGTTTGATGTTGCGTTTGAAACTGTGACACCAGAACAAAGACGCCGGGCTAAGGCTGTCAATTTCGGCCTGATTTACGGAATGTCAGCATTTGGCTTATCACGGCAGCTAGATATTCCGCGTAACGAGGCACAAAGCTATATCGATATCTACTTTAAACGCTATCCAGGTGTCCTAAAGTACATGGAACAAACGCGCGCGTTGGCTGCGGAACAGGGATATGTTTCGACACTCTTTGGTCGCCGCCTGTACTTACCCGAAATTCGTGATCGTAATGCCATGCGTCGCCAAGCTGCCGAACGCGCAGCGATTAATGCACCCATGCAAGGCACCGCCGCGGATATCATCAAAAAAGCCATGATCAACATTGCTAAGTGGATCGAACAGGAAGCCAATGACGATATCACCATGATCATGCAAGTACATGACGAATTAGTATTTGAAGTGAATGAAGATAAAGCCGAGCAGTTGCGCCAACAGGTTTGCAAACTTATGGCTGCCGCCGCTGATCTACACGTGCCCTTATTGGCAGAAGCGGGGATCGGCGATAGTTGGGAACAGGCACACTGATCGTCATCTTTAGTCTCCTGAAAAAGCTGCTGATGGCAGCTTTTTTACTTTTTATGCAACAATCAAGTACAAAAATCTCACTATTTTCCTGATAAATTTATCAATATCTCTTTGTTACAATCCGTAGAAATTACCAATAACTTCATTAAAAACATAATAATAGAGAAAGTCACACTGATAATTGGCTGTCATATGTGATCAATAAGGCATTATTTATACGTAAAACAAAAAACTGTTTTCAAAATTACGTCTAATACGCTATTATTCTGGCCGTAGGGTACAGAGGTTAAGATGTTCTATCTTTCAGACCTTTATTTCACTTTTAAGTGATGCCAAATTCTGGCGCCCCGGCAAGCAATTGCCGGGGCTATTTTTTTGTATCTAAATTAGAGTAATTACTTTAATTTGTAGTTAATCTGCGCTATTCTGCTCAACGTTACCATCAGACCCCAAATTTGGTGGTACTTGAGTCTTGTTGAAAATTTAGCTTCTCCCCAAAAGAGCTAATGGTATTGAGCCGAAGATCCTATTGATCCTCGGCTTTTTTTTATTCTTATCTGAATAACAACACGTTACTCGGAGGGAGAAGAAGAGTTGATAGCATCCAGTAACCATTGCGGATGGCACCAGTTGTCGAGGATTGAGAGCACTTTTTCTTTACCAGTACCTTTCAGTGCCGAGAAAGGTTCAACTATCACGTCGCCTTGCAGCGCTTTTAGTGCACTACGCACTTCATTGACGGTTTTCATGCGCGCACTTTGAGGCAACTTATCCGCCTTAGTCAGTAACACCAGCACCGGTAATTCACTGGACACCGACCACTCCACCATCTGCCGGTCCATATCTTTTAAAGGATGACGAATATCCATCAACACTACCACGCCACCAAGACATTCCCGGTGTTGCAGGTATTCTGCCAAAGCCTGCTGCCACTTCAGTTTCATCGCTTGAGGAACCTGAGCAAAACCATACCCTGGCAAGTCCACCAAACGACGCCATTCATCAACAGCAAATACGTTTATCAACTGGGTACGCCCTGGCGTTTTACTGGTTCTTGCTAGGCTTTTTTGATCTGTAAGTGCATTTAGCGCACTGGATTTGCCCGCATTAGAGCGCCCAGCGAATGCGATCTCTATGGCCGAAGATTGTGGCAAATGCTGTTCCAAATGCGCGATATCCGGCGCACTGATCAAAAAGCGAGTTTTGTGAAAATTGATACGGGTCGTCAAAGGGCAACTCCATCAGTAAATAACAGTGGTTATCGCCATCATGGCTGCGCGACAAACCAGATTTGATTAAAATAATGATTTAGTTGTGTCATATTACCACGTCAATGGCTGGCTGCAGTCAGTCTCAGAAACTTAACTGCTGGTTGTTATGAAAATACGTCTATTTTTGGGATCAACACTGTTACTGACCTCAGGTTTATTTACGGTGCAAGCCACCACTGTGCCAGAGAAGGCCACAATTTGCAGCGGTTGCCACGGTACTGACGGGAATAGTTTAGCGCAAGAATATCCAACGCTGGCCGGGCAGCGAGCCCTATACTTGCAGCGTCAATTGCAAGCCTTTCGCGCAGCGGCCCACAGCAATAATAAAGAGGGCCGCGCCGATCCCATCATGAGCAGCATGGCGGCAACATTGTCCGATGCAGAGATTGCAGAGTTGGCGCAATACTATGCAAACCAACCGGTGCACAAAGCTACCAAGCCCATAGCTATGACGGATGATGCAGGTAAAAATTTATTTGAAGGTGGGGATTTATCACGAGATATTGCCGCTTGCGCAGCGTGCCATGGGCCGGATGGCAAAGGGATGGCGGCGGCAGGATTTCCATCATTGCTAGGACAAACACCACACTATCTCGTTGAACAACTGCAAAAATTTAAACATGGTGATCGTAAAGATGATTATCAGGGAATGATGCAGGATACCAGTGCCAAATTGACCGCTCAGGATATGCAAGCATTGGCGGAATATATTGCCCAGATGCCGACAGATTGATGACAGATTACTATGTTGACGTTTACGTAAACATAAAGTGCTTGACATAGATCACATTATTGTCTCTAATGGGCAGCGAATACAGATGCCCCTGAGCCGATAACCTCTAAAAATAATCAATGTCGGTTGGCTCTGCATTACAGACAAGGATGGTCTGCTTGGCGTTACGGATGGACGTTTTTTGTTGATGTGCCGCAATCACACATCAACGCTGATGAGTGCGGAGACCGCCTCACCCCCAGAAAAGTCTATAGACTACCAATAACGACACGCAGGAAGCGAGACAAAAAACAGGGATTTGACCGGGAGAGTCGTTTCATACAGCAAGGACAGCTGGTCAATGGATCAGGTGTTGGACACCACGATTGAGCGGCAGGCTACTGCCGCTTTTTTATGGCATAATCTCAATATCTTTTTTGCCACCTGTGTATCTGATGCAACACTGCCCGCTCTGTTACCACGACAATATCTCTCAGGTCTTTGACAATCGCCGTCGTCACTTTTTTGAATGTCAGACCTGTGCATTAGTATTTGCAGCGCCAGGCAGTTACCTATTACCTGCCGCAGAGAAACAGCGCTATGGTCGAGCCGGTCGCGACGGTAAACAAAAGCAGTTGGCACAATTCATTGCTACCTTGTTGCAGCAGCTGCAAACGCTGCAATCCAACGCCTTGGAAGGTCTAAATTTCGGCCGAGTCTTAGCCCCGGCATTGCTACTGCCCATACAGCAAGCGGGACACCAACTACACCAGTACGACCCATTTTTTGCACCAGAACATCAGTTATTACGGCGACAGTACGACTTTATCAGTTGCTACCGGGTATTTGAGCATTTCCACCTGCCCACTAAAGAATGGCAGATAATTGTGCAAGCATTGAAGCCTGGAGGTTGGTTGGCAATCTCTACTCCACTTTTGCAGTCAACGGCAATGTTTGCCAAATGGCATTACAAAAACAATCCCACCCATGTGAGCTTTTATCAGCCACAAACCTTTGCATATTTGGCAGCACATAGCTGTCTACAATTAATATTTGCTCAGAAGGACTTTGTTCTGATGCAAAAAGCATCATAATTTGCTATAACACGCGCCCCGGTAACGCATGGTGAGTAACCGTTAGCATGCAACCAGGCTTGAAGCATTAAGTTTATCGTCGAGAAGGTTATGACCCGAATTAAGAAAACGCGTAAAGCAGGTGATTCTGCCCCCAAACATGCGCCAAGAACCAAAAAATCAGAGCGAGTCGTTGCGCGTAAAAAACAGGACTCCGGAAACAAAGCCGGTAGCCGCCAAAACCCTGCTGGCAGTGTCACCGCTAAGGGCTCAAAGACGGCAAAAGATCCTCGTATTGGTAGCAAAAAACCTGTGGCATTGGGTGCTGAAGTGGTAACCAGTCAGCCCAAAGTAGCGAAAGTGAAGCTGACAGATGAACAGAGATTGCTACAACTGGAAGAAGATCCACGCTTGAATCAATTGCTGGATATGTTGGAAGAAGGCCGGGATTTATCTGCGGCAGATCAGCAGTGGCTGGAACAACAATTAGCAAAAATTGAAGCCTTGATGCAAAAACTGGGTATTGAAGATCTGGATGATGCTGATATTGTCAGTGATGACACTGATGACGCTTTGCTAGATAAATTTGATGCTGGCGTAGCACAATTACAACAGTATCAGAAAGAGTAAACAGGAGTTGTTTTGCAGATTATTCTGATTATCATCGCCATGCTGATTGTCGCGGGTCTGAGTATGTATGCGACGATCTTGTTGCTGCGCTTGAAAAAACAAACTGCAGCAAACAAAGCCGCGCTACAAGCTCAACAACAAGCGCTGGAGCAGAAACGGCAAGAACTGCTGGGCGATATCCGGTATATTGCGGCCGCGATGACAGAAGACCGCTGTGAAATCTCTGAAGGGGTTTATCGTATTGCCAAGTTGTTTGAGCTGTTGTCGCTGACAGAGCGAGTGTCTGGTGAATTCCCTGCTTTTTATGAACACTTTGAGGTAATTAAAAGCCATCCGATACGCGATGCTCGGGCGCAACTGCAGAAGCAAGAGCGCATGCGCCTAGACTTGCAGCGGATGAAATCAGAGTCTGCGTTACAGGAAAACATTCTGCTAGAAGCCAAGCGCATGACTCAGTTCGAACCCGTCACCCATTAACGATGCTTTTACAGTCGTTAAGTTTCTGACACCTCAGTTACATGGCGTGAGTCGGTGCACAAAACCCGGAAAAGGCGGCAGACATGGCCGTCTTTTTCATGGATATTCGCTACTTTCCTGCTGGCTGATTGTTTTTTTTCAACCTTGATCAAGGTTATTAGACTAATAAAGCCGCATACTTCGCCCATTGCTAAATTACTGTCGGAGGACTCGCCTTGAAGCAGCCCACACATATCAGTTGGGATCAGTCGATGATCGAAAAGTACAACTACAGCGGCCCACGTTATACGTCTTATCCCACCGCGCTGGAGTTTGATGAATCATTTACTGAAAGCGATTTACTGTCGGCGATTGCCAACAGTAAAGGCGAACATCTGTCGCTGTATGTCCATGTGCCGTTCTGCGCCAAGCTATGTTACTACTGTGGTTGTAACAAGATAGTGACTCGTCATCAGCACAAAGCGGATCAATATATTGAATATCTGGCAAAAGAGATTGTGACTCGTGCGCCACTGTTCAAGCATTACAAAGTCACTCAGATGCATTGGGGCGGTGGGACACCGACGTTCCTGTCACCCGAGCAAATTCTACGGCTGACTTCACTGCTCAAAGCTAACTTTGATTTTGCCGATGAAGGCGAGTTTTCTATTGAAGTGGATCCGCGTGAAATCGAACTGTCCATGTTAGATACGCTGAAAGAAGCCGGATTTAACCGTATTTCTATCGGAGTACAGGACTTCAATAAAGAGGTACAGGTCGCTGTTAACCGCGAGCAGGACGAACAGTTTATCTTTGACTTGATCAACAAAGCCAAAGCCATGGGCTTTGTTTCTACTAACGTGGATCTGATCTACGGCTTGCCTTATCAGACCCCCGAAACATTTGCCCAAACCATTAACAAAATTCTGGAACTATCGCCAGATCGTTTATCCGTGTTCAACTATGCACACCTACCGGCACGTTTTGCTGCTCAGCGGAAAATCAAAGAAGAGAATCTGCCGACACCACAACAGAAGTTGGAGATTCTGCAATACACCATCGAAACACTGACTGGCGCGGGTTACCAGTACATCGGGATGGATCACTTTGCCAAACCTGATGACGAGCTGGCGAAATTACAGCGCGAAGGTCGTCTGCATCGTAACTTCCAGGGCTACACTACCCAACCGGAATGCGACTTGTTAGGCCTTGGTGTATCGTCCATCAGCCAGATTGGCGATTGCTACGCACAGAACCAAAAAGATATTCATCCTTACTATGAAGCGATTGAAGCCACAGGCCATGCGTTGTGGAAAGGCTGCAAACTGAACCGTGATGACGAAATCCGCCGCGCGGTGATCAAGCAGCTCATATGCCACTTCGAATTGGACATGGCGAAGATGGAGCAGCAGTTAGGCATTCAATTTGACGAGTACTTTGCCGAAGATCTGAAGCTGTTACAGACCTTTATCGATGACAAGCTAGTGACTATCGAAGACCGTAAAATCGAAGTCAGCCCTACCGGTCGTCTGTTGATCCGCAACATCTGTATCTGTTTTGACGTGTACTTTCGAGAGAAAGCTCGCCAGCAGCAATTCTCTCGGGTAATTTAGCCCGCCGCCATTGCAACAAAGCCGACCTCAGTCGGCTTTGTTTTTGCAACGGTCATATAGAGCTCGGCGCTCGCTATCAGACACGAATGCCATCTCTACCCCATTTCGCTGGAGCTGTCGCAATTGAGCAGAATTCAAGCCAATCTCAGTATTAGCCACTCGGTATTCGTGCAGAATATCGATACCACTGACCCCAGGATCATCGGTATTCAACCCCGCACAGATCCCTGACTCAATAAATGCACGTAATGGATGTCCTGCATAAGAAGTAACGGTTGATGTGTGCAGATTGCTAGTTGGGCACGACTCAATACCAATTCGATGATCAGCGAGGTACTCCATGAGCCGGGGATCGGATACCGCGTTGACACCATGACCAATGCGGCTAGCACCGAGCTCGTTAATCGCCTGCCAGATGCTTTCTGGGCCCGCAGCCTCTCCAGCATGCACGGTAACCTGTAATCCGGCATCCCGCACCTGCTTAAAGTGCTCGGTAAACAACTCCCCAGGGAATCCCCGCTCGTCACCCGCTAAATCAATTGCCACCAAGCGGTCAGCACACGCCAGTAGCGCTGCCAATTCCTGTAAGCAACTCGCTGCGCCATAAGAGCGCGACATAATACCAATCAGTTTAATGGCAACCGGATACTGTTTTATGCCATCCCGGACACCATCAATCACCGCTTCCACTACACCTTGTAACGGTAATCCGTGAGATTGTGCCATGTAGTGGGGGCTAAAGCGCAGCTCTGCATAATCTAGCCCGGCGCGCGCCACGTCCACTACATTCTCGTAAGCGACCAGCTTAACCGCATCCAGATCGGCCAGCACAGCCACCATCCAATCCAGTTTGCTGAGAAAAGCTAATAGATTTGCTTCTGTTCCCTGAACCTGCACGATTGACCGTAATGCCGCGACAGACGTTACGGGTAAAGAGATGCCATGCTGCTGAGCCAATTGCCAGATAGTTTCGATACGGACATTACCGTCAAGATGGCGGTGTAAATCCACCAAGGGAATCGCAGCGTCAATCATGTGCACTACCTTTTTGTTATGAGTATTAGTAAAGTGCAACCTATTCTAGCATGGCGTGATACCAGTCTGTAAAACCAAACTCTCGGAAACGCTGTTGCTCTGATACACTGATGAACCCAAATATTACTGATGCAATGGAAAATGCTAGAACATGGATAAAACAGATTTAACGCAGTTCTGGCAGCAAGTGACGCAGTCGCAGCTACCGATTGAAGATGGTCTATCGCTCGCATACTGTTTTGCCCGGCATCCACAGTCAAATAAAGCGATAGTTGTCAGTAACGGCAGAGTAGAGAGCTACCTCAAGTATCAAGAAACGCTCTATGATCTCTACCAACAAGGTTATAGCGTTTATGCCATTGATCATATAGGCCAAGGGTTATCCAGTCGCCTGACCCATAACCCTCATAAAGGCCATATTGATCGTTTCAGTCGTTACGTAGACCATTTTGAGTATTTCATTGAACACGTAGTAAAACCTGCAAAGCATTCACAGTTATTTCTACTAGGTCACTCCATGGGCAGTGCAATAGGGACGCTATACCTAGAACGTCATCAAGCAGTATTTAGTGCGGCCGTTTTTTGTGCACCAATGTATGGCATTAAGCTACCGTTGCCCCGTCGTTTCATTCTATGGCTCGCAAAAACCCTAAATAACTATGCTCCGGGGAAAGAGCCCAACTATGTACTAGGGGGTCACAATTATCAGCCCGTCACCTTTGAAAAAAATCAACTGACCCACAGCACCGAACGTTATGAACGACTCTTGCAGCTGTACCAGCAATATCCCCAAATCCAGCTAGGTTCGCCCACAAACCAATGGCTGCTCGAAAGTCTATTAGCCAGTGAGCAAGCCAGACAGGTTGCCGCATCAAATAGCACTACGCCTTTATTGATCCTTCAAGCCGGTAATGATCAAATTGTGGACAACAAAGCGCAACATCGTGCTATTGGCGCAATGACTCAGCTAAAGGTGATAGCGCATGCATCCCACGAGCTCCTCATCGAAAAAGATAGCTATCGAGATGCCGCACTTCAGCAGTTTTTCGGATTTATTGATTGCCATGCTCTGGCTGCAGAAATTCCTGCGTTAACAGCTCAGTAAACGAGGCTGCTGGAACCGGTTTACTCCATAAAAAACCTTGAAAACTATCGCAACCCACATTTAACAGAAATTGTCGTTGCTCTGGCGTTTCCACACCTTCCGCGACAACTTGTAATTCCAGCGCATGTGCCATGTTCACAATGGTAGAAACAATCGCATCTGCTTTATGACTACAACCTATCTGTTTGACAAAGGATTGATCTATCTTGAGTTGTGTCAAAGACAAGTGTTGCAGATAACTCAAGGATGAATAACCAGTACCAAAATCATCAATCGCAACCGCGATTCCAGCCTGTCGCAAGGCTTCAAATTTATCTTGGATCACCGACAAATCTGTGAGCAGTAGGTGTTCAGTTAACTCAAGTTGCAGCTGGGCTGGTGCAACCTGAAATTCTGCGATTGCACTGAGAAAGCTTGGAACAAAGTCAATATGATTAAATTGTCTGGCGCTGATATTGATAGAAATCCGAGGAATAACACAATTTTTTGCTGCTAGGGAGTTAATAAAACGACACGCCTCAGCAATAACCCACCGGGACAATTCAATGATCAGCCCACTATGTTCAGCAACAGGGATGAATTCCGCCGGAGAAACAAAACCAAGCTTGGGATGGCACCAGCGCAGAAGCGCCTCTGCCGCGACAATTTTGCCATCACGTTGCACAATGGGTTGATAATAAAGCATCAATTGCTGCTGATTGATGGCATTACGTAGATCATTCTGCAGCAGCAAATTCTGGTTGGTGCGTTGCTCCAACTCTGCCGTATATACCACACAGCCATCCCGGCCATTTTCTTTAGCAGCAAACATCGCCATTTCAACCCGCCGTAGTAACTCCTCAGCATTGAGTTCCATCACGGTATTTATAAGGTGAATACCTACACTGGCTGAAACATGTAGCTGTCTGCCGTCAATGTTAAAACTTGCCGCAATAACATGCCGCAACTCACCTGCAATCATTAATGCCTGGGTTGTCGCTGACGCTTCATTCTGACCGATGTTATTAAGCAATATGACAAACTCGTCGCCACTGAGCCGCGCGACAGTTTGCTTTGCAAACATGTCAGATAACCGAGTAGCCAGTTGTACCAATAATCGATCACCGATATGGTGCCCTAAAGCATCATTAATAATTTTAAAATTATCCAGATCCAAGCAGAGCAAGGCACTATAACTATTGGTAGCGTGAGCAACATGCACCGCCTTCTTCAATAGCTCCATCAAGCTATTTCGATTCACCAGATTAGTCAGGGAGTCATATGACGAAAGATGGGCTAACGTTTGCTGATTATTAATATCCTCAGAAACGTCCATATGAGTACCAATCATTCGCGTGGGGCAGCCTGCATTATCCCAGGCAATAATCATTCCTCGATCAAGGATCCACAGATAATGGCCATCCTTATGGCGTAAGCGATGGAGTAACTCAAACTGATCTGTCTCACCATCTAGGAAGGATTGCAGTGCAGCCAATACATGATCGGCTTCATCTGGATGTAAGCGCTCCTTCCAGGTAGTAAAACTATCGGCAATTTCTTCCGGCCTGAAACCGAGCATTTCCTTCCAACGATCAGATAGAAATACATCACGACTGGCAATATTCCAATCCCAAATGCCGTTGCGGGTACTATCAATAGCAAATAACCATCGTTGTTCGTTATCCTTCAATTGCTTGATTAACCGATTCTGCTGTTGTTGGTGCTGCAACAGACATTGTTGTAATACCGCCAACTCATCAGCAATCCAAAAAGAAGGGATGGGGACTGTATTTTTACCAATTGAATTTATCAGTATTTTGATAGGTTTAAGAAAAGATAGATAAGTCAGCCCCAAAACAACCAACAGCAATAATGAAACAATCCCCCAAGACAGAATAAAGCGGGATTTGAATACGTTATCTGCGGCAGCAATTGCCGGATATAAATCATATTCTAAATAAATTATCTGTGGATATTTACCAAAAGCAGCATGGGCACTCTGGAGTGGATAGTAGATAGTTAACAATGACCGTTCATAATCAACCTGAGTCGAAAATGAGGCTGCGTTAACAACCTGGTGCTGAAACATAGGTGAGAAAGTATCAATCACTTCCGCAGCATTACTACCCCGCCATATAGCATGATTGGCATAAAGTATTTTGCCGGTAGCATCGAGCAACAGATAAGTTTTCAAGTCCAGATCTGTGCTGACAAACAATAATTCATCTTCAATACGTGTTTGATCTTGATCGTTGATTGTTTTTTCAACAATCATATCCATTCTGGACAGTTCATTGGTCCAACGAGAAATGACTTTTTGTGAAGTATCAGTGAGCAGTAGATGGTGTTCGTATAGATAAGTACCAATCAGTAAACAAGTATAAAGAAACAGAATTATACCGGGCACAAAGTAAGATCTGAGATGCTGCAACAGCTTCACAAAAAAGGACTCCACGAGCCACAAGACGGATCATCCAGAGGGATTACAATTTACGCATAAACTCAATTCAAAGCCAACTTGTTTCTGGTTGATTTAAATGTAGTTATAAAAAGATCGGGATCTAAAACACTCTAGCCTAGGCTCAGTGTTGAAAACTGGAACTGATAAATGACAGTGAAATGCTAAAAAGTCATGAGTCAAAAATGAAAAAGCCCCGACAATATGTCAGGGCTATTTCATCAAATAGGCGCTTGGCGATGACCTACTCTCACATGGGGAGACCCCACACTACCATCGGCGCGATTGTGTTTCACTTCTGAGTTCGGGATGGAGTCAGGTGGTACCACAATGCTATTGTCACCAAGCAA
>NZ_JAFNJD010000099.1:0-1814 GCF_017368415.1 Shewanella sp. 4t3-1-2LB | reverse complement strand
GAATCTGAACCAGCTCTATATGAATATAGTAAAGGTGTATGGTTGGATAACTTTAAAGACAACATCTTAGATATTTTAGCATTAGATAAATTTTTAAATGATGGAAAATCTGTCGTTCTTGTATCTCCAGAATTACATAAAATGGAACAAATGCAATATTGGCAAGATTTAAAAGAATATATAAGTCAACATGAAAAGTATGCAGCAAATATAGGAATTTGTACTGATTATCCTGAGAAAGCAAGGAGCTACTTTAATGAGTAACATAGTTAAAGCTGTAATCTTTGATATGGATGGAGTACTAATCGAAGCTAAAGATTGGCATTATGACGCCTTAAATAAAGCATTGGCGATTTTTGGCTTAGAAATTACTCGGTACGAGCATTTAGCTACTTTCGATGGTTTATCCACAGCTCAAAAGCTAAATTTGTTATCAAAAACACATGTTTTACCAAATTCGCTCCATGGCTTTATTAATGAAATGAAACAGCAATATACCATGGATATTACAAATCAAAAATGTAAACCTTCTTTTCATCATCAATATGCTCTATCAAAACTTAGAGAACATGGTTATAAACTAGCAGTTGCATCTAACTCAATCAGAAATACTGTTAAAGTAATGATGGAAAAATCTGCACTGATTGAATATTTAGAATTTTATCTTTCCAACCAAGATGTATCAAAAGGTAAACCAGATCCTGAGATCTATAATCTAGCAATTTCAAAACTAGGATTTGAACCTAGCGAATGCGTTATTGTAGAAGACAATGAAAATGGAATAAAAGCTGCAATAGCATCCGGTGCTCATGTCCTCAAAGTTAACGACATACACGATGTAAACTATGAAAACATTACTAGATTTATAAGTGAGGTAAATAATGCTTAATATATTAATACCTCTATCAGGTTCAAATACATTTAAGGTAAATGATAACAAGTCGTTTCCAAGAATTCTAAATGATGTGGGTGGAAAGTTACTTATAGAAAGAGCGGCTGCACCGTTTATTAAGCTAGGATTATCAAAAAATATAATAGTTGCACTACCTAAAAATGAGGCTGAAAAATACCAACTTGATAAGGTAATTGGCCTTCTAGGGCCTGAAGTGAGAACTTGCGAAATCAATGGTAATACAAAAGGTGCTGCTTGCTCAGCTTTACTAGCTATAGAAAGTCTAGATCTTGATAGTCCTTTAATAATTTCAAGTTTTGAACAAGTTCTTGATTTTGATTTAGCACCTTATGTAAAAACATTCATAGACGAACAGGTTGATGCAGGCGTATTAACTTTTGAAGCTATTCATCCCAAATGGTCGTTTGTAAAAACTGATCGGAATGGATATGTCACTCAAGCAGCAGAAAAAATGCCAATAAGCAAAGAAGCTGTTGCTGGTCTATTTTACTATAAAACTGCAAAATTGTTCATTGAAGCTGCCAAATCAATGATCCGGAAGGATATAAAGACAAATGATAGTTTTTATATTTCACCAACGTTGAATGAAATTATACTTAAAGAGGGCATAGTCAAAGCAATCCCTATAGATAAATCAAAGTATTTTCATATTAATGATGAGCATTCGTTAGACGCGTTTGAAACAAAAGTAGCTGATGAAAACGATTGTTTCAAGGAAAAAATTAAAAGTAGTACATGTGAATATGTTGATGCATTTAATAGGAAAGATTTGAATAAAATTTCTAAGATGTTATCAAGCGAAATAACATTAGTGGAAAATAATGCTTCTACTGTAGGTGCTGATAATGTTATAACTATTCTGAGGGATTTATTTGGACAGGCAAGTAATTTTTCTTTTGTA
>NZ_JAFNJD010000098.1:0-1877 GCF_017368415.1 Shewanella sp. 4t3-1-2LB | reverse complement strand
AGACCGTCAAATAGCAGCAATAGATCAAAACTGTCGATCGCGGTCAAGATGGTGCCGTGGTTTTTATGAAAAACTGATCGCCAGATCACGCTATTTAAATTCTGGAATTAGCTGCGGAATGACGGTTTAATAGGTAGCTGGGAAGGTTCTGAGGTAAAAAGCCAGCGATACTTTTTGCTTGTAAGTGATCAACGAGTTCTTGTAGTAAAACATCATCGTCAATACGCGTTCCCGTGCGAGCTATGTTATTAATACCCAGTTTCTCAAAAGATTTATAATGCTCTACTACGAACATTCGAAACGAGTCCGCACAGTCAGTTAGTTCTTTTGTCTTTAAGTAATTTTTGTAGATGTCTTTCCATGTCGATTTGCCTTTCCGGCTATACATTTCAGCAAAGAACTTGTCTCGAAAGGGGTTCTTAGAGTTGATTATTTCGTTCCAGTTTGAATAGCCATACAATTTGGCTACAGAATCGAGGGAATCTCTGTGAGACATTGATTCTGTTGATTTTTTTATCGTGCTGGCTTCGCCCTTTAATACTTGGATGCTACGGGCACAGGGGGTGAATCGTGGTGTGTACTTATAATTCATCTAACGTCTCCCAAACCGATGTATAAGATCTACTTCCACCCGCTGAAGTGGATAAAAAAAGTTGGTTGGTAGAGATATAGCTGAATTTTACGGAGCGTTACTTTTATAAGCTTTGTTTAAAGCGGGTGACGGGCTAACGCTAATAGCCTTGTTTCTAGGCTAAGCGAGATTGAGTGTGAAGTCAAGAGATCGGTAATCTTTTGTCAGGCATTCAAGGGGTTGAATCAAATTTAAACAGAGTAGTGGCTATTCATTGTTGGATTTTTTCTCAGCAATAGCACGCCAATTGTAGAGATGTGACTCGTAAAGATTAAGCTAAGTGCTGCGGCGGCTACACTAATCTTCTAAGCGAGATTCAGCGCTTCGGCTTTAAATTTACGCGGGAGAAAATATCTTGTGCTGCGTCCACCTGAATCAGATTTCATTAAACATTCTAGTTCAACAAGTGAAGCTAAATGGCGCGTTGCCGTAGGCTTACTGAATTTTGCTACCTTGTGATATTGGCTGGTATTTATCCCTTCTTCAAAATCCCCATCTAACATTCTGTTTAATACTTTTACTTGCACCGGCAGCAGTTTACTTTGATCTACTCGCAACCAATAGCAGTCGCATCTATTTGCTTAAGTGCATTTGCAAAGGTTTCTTCTAACGTATTTAAGAACCACACAATCCAGGGAGTGATGTCCATATTTCCTCTTTGTGTTTGCTCTAATATTTCATAATAGCTATGACGTTTTGCAAGTATGCTAACTGACATCGCATAGAACCGTACGGACTGTTCTTCGGCTTGAGACAACGCTAAATCGGTTAATAAGCGGGTTATTCTGCCATTACCATCATCAAGAGGATGCAGCGTAATCAGTACGAGACTTTTAAATACGCGGATCACTCAACAAACTCCCCAAGTTCGTCATCTTCTGCACTAAACAATTTGATTGCACCATCGGAAGCAATTTGATCAAGTCTCGCCTTTGAAGGACGGAACTGGGAAGTTTTAGACGTCGCCTCTAAAAGACGAACCATTTGCTCATATAGTTCGGCACTCATCATATATCCAGCGGTTTTATTATTGAATAAAACCGCCACTGGCTCATCAATAAAGTAATCAATAGGCTTTTTTCTAAGTTCTGATATTGAAACGGTTTTTTCTGCGAAAATAGATTGAGTAGGCATAGTGATTCGTCTTTCAAGTGCTAATATATGTATAATATTTTATACAAAATTTTGTACTTTTCAAAACGGAGTAACTGTTTGTCTTAAACCGTCGAACGATGATTAGCTGCGT
>NZ_JAFNJD010000097.1:0-1899 GCF_017368415.1 Shewanella sp. 4t3-1-2LB | reverse complement strand
GCGCAAACACACAGGGGAAAACATCGAACGTGAACACTTAGGAGATAACAGTTAAAGTAAGCTTGCGTTAGGGAGCAAGGTGTTCACGTTCAATCAGAATAGCCGTTCAACTTCGCCGGAATACGCACTCTTAACAGGAATTGTAGAAACTGGCTCTGCTAGAGCTTATTACTTACGTGAAGAATTGATTCGTTCTCGAAAGATTGCTGCCTAGAGGGTTACAGTGACAATTTTTTACAAATGTTGATGGCTAAGCTGACTATAAAGAGGCGATTCCTCGATCTTTTATTAGTCTATGACTAGAGCAAAAGTTCAGTATGCTCAGACTGATAGCTTCATTTAGCTTTGATGGATGTGCACTGGAAAGGAGGCTGGTCCATCACATCAATGTCAAATGGTATCTCAATAACCACCAAGCTGTGTCGAGATTAAGGCGATGAGCGAAATGCTGACCTTCGGTATGATTGTAGGCCAGCCGGTTAAGGGGGTAATCCTTCAGAGCGCTGGTCTTCCTTGTAGGGGCTAGGAAACAACGCCAGCTTAACTTTTAGTGACATCAGTTAAGTATTAACTTTCACATGTGAAAGTTAGTGAGTCACAGCTTAAAACCGTGATTTGAACCATCCGGCAAATCAATATGTAGGCGAAGTTTTCCTCCTGCTGATTCAACAAGCTGTTTCAGTCTCTGTAGGCTATCGATCGTGCAGTTATCAATGTGGCAGTCTGCATCAGCCCCGATACGTTCTAGTAACTCGATTAAATGGATATGTATTAGCTGTTTTGAAGCTGTTTCTTGAGCAGAATCAACGAGATTTTGAGGTTGCTCTGCAATAATATCTTCCAGTGTTCTACCCATCTTTTGCCCCTTTGGGGTTGACCCGCAAAACTTTCACATGTGAAAGTTTTTCTTAGAACCTCATGTTTGGATAGTTTAACCCACTCATAAGTGAATCATCATACTTTTCATCCTATCCTTTGCTTAGGAAAACTTGTCTTTTGCACCTTAAAAGGGCAGTTACAGAGTTTTATCCTTTTGGGCTCCTGTCATACTCTTTACTCACTGTCAGCGCTCGCTGGCTATAGCGGTAGCTGGCCCTAAACAGCAATACCTTACCCTCGGGAGGTTATCTCCCAAGGTACTCCTCCATAATCACAGGAGATAAGCATGGCCAACTGGGTATTCTAAGATCCAGCTGGCGTTTTGTTGATTAGGTGCTGTCGCCGAAAGTGTCAAGATGCTATCTTTACGCTCAGCGGCGAACACTCCATAGTTCTTGCTCAAATCGTTGACAATATTTGAGTTTAACTTAACAAAATTGGCTTTTTTTACAATAAAAGGCAATACTTTTAATATCTTGAATGGCTTTTGGCATAACTTTATGTGAACTGCCGTTCTAGATGGGATTGGTGAGCATTCACCATGTCAGTTTCTACAAAAAAGCCACTGTTCACAGTGGCTTTTTTTGTCGGGTTAAACCAGACCCAAACTTTGTTTAGAGCGTCGCACATCATTCGATGTGAAGATGAACTCAGGCAGAAAGCCCGCCAAATGCCGTGGCGGACATAGATGTCCAGGAACGGCTTCTCAGCTACGCCATTTTTCAGCCACATCCTCGGCAGCGCCGAAGGGAGGAATGGCGTTGTCTGCATTTGCGGAGTAATCACCTTTGCCCCATCCTGTGCTGCTTTGGTAATGGTGAGTTCCAAGTCTATTGAGCAAATCTTAGTGATGCTACAGAGTAACGGTGGCGATTCAGATCACCCAGCCAAAAGTGAATCGCCACTGATTTCCTAGACACCTTTTAGTTAGATAAACTAGCTAAAAAAGAGGTGTCCATGAGCCATAAACGTTACCCCGAACAATTCAAAATCGAAGCGGTTAAACAAGTCACTGTTGCC
>NZ_JAFNJD010000096.1:0-2442 GCF_017368415.1 Shewanella sp. 4t3-1-2LB | reverse complement strand
AAGTACGGGAATATTAACCCGTTTCCCATCGACTACGCCTTTCGGCCTCGCCTTAGGGGTCGACTCACCCTGCCCCGATTAACGTTGGACAGGAACCCTTGGTCTTTCGGCGTGGAGGTTTTTCACCCCCATTATCGTTACTCATGTCAGCATTCGCACTTCTGATACGTCCAGTGTGGGTTACCCCTTCACCTTCATCCGCTTACAGAACGCTCCTCTACCGCTCACACATAGTGTGAACCCGTAGCTTCGGTGTATTGCTTAGCCCCGTTACATCTTCCGCGCAGGCCGACTCGACTAGTGAGCTATTACGCTTTCTTTAAATGATGGCTGCTTCTAAGCCAACATCCTAGCTGTCTAAGCCTTCCCACATCGTTTCCCACTTAGCAATAACTTTGGGACCTTAGCTGACGGTCTGGGTTGTTTCCCTTTTGACGACGGACGTTAGCACCCGCCGTCTGTCTCCCGAGTAGTACTCATTGGTATTCGGAGTTTGCAAAGAGTTGGTAAGTCGGGATGACCCCCTAGTCTTAACAGTGCTCTACCCCCAATGGTATTCGCTCGAGGCGCTACCTAAATAGCTTTCGAGGAGAACCAGATATCTCCCGGTTTGATTGGCCTTTCACCCCCAGCCACAGGTCATCACCGTCTTTTTCAACAGACGTGTGTTCGGTCCTCCAATTGATGTTACTCAATCTTCAACCTGCCCATGGCTAGATCACCGGGGTTCGGGTCTACACCTAGCAACTATTCGCGCAGTTAACACTCGGTTTCCCTACGGCTCCGCTATTCGCTTAACCTCGCTACTAAATGTAAGTCGCTGACCCATTATACAAAAGGTACGCAGTCACGGTCTCAAGGACCGCTCCCACTGCTTGTACGTATACGGTTTCAGGTTCTATTTCACTCCCCTCACTGGGGTTCTTTTCGCCTTTCCCTCACGGTACTGGTTCACTATCGGTCAGTCAGGAGTATTTAGCCTTGGAGGATGGTCCCCCCATCTTCAGACAACATACCACGTGTGTCGCCTTACTCGTTTTCATCATCGGTTAGTTGTCGTGTACGGGACTATCACCCTGTACCGTGGTGCTTTCCAACACCTTCCACTAACACCCCAATGACTTAAGGGCTACTCCCCGTTCGCTCGCCGCTACTAGGGGAATCTCGGTTGATTTCTTTTCCTCGGGGTACTTAGATGTTTCAGTTCTCCCGGTTCGCCTCTGCATGCTATGGATTCACATGCAGATAGCTGCTTATGCAGCTGGGTTGCCCCATTCGGATATCTGTGGCTCAACGGGTTTTATCACCTCACCACAGCTTTTCGCAGATTAACACGTCCTTCATCGCCTCTGACTGCCAAGGCATCCACCGTATACGCTTAGTCGCTTAACCATACAACCCGGATAGGTCTCTCGCTTGTCTCTCTTCTGTCCTGGCGGTGTTATCAGCTTCGCGCCTCAATCATGTAGCTTATCTACACGCTTTCGTTGCTCTGCTGATGGCCTTGCCAGACCAGTGACTGACTGCGCTTAGAAATATTAGGTTGATTGCTCAACGACCCATATTGGTTTTTCTTTCGCCTTGATGTGTTTCATCGCTGAAACACTAGGATCACAAAACACTTGATTGAAGTATTTTGAGAACTCATTTCGATTAAATATCGCTATTTAATCTCTACTATCAGCTTTCCAAATTGTTAAAGAACAAACATCACTTCCGTAATGCCGGTTTGAGACAAACCTATCTGTGTGAACACTCACAACAAATTTCATCGTTTAGGTAAGGAGGTGATCCAGCCCCAGGTTCCCCTAGGGCTACCTTGTTACGACTTCACCCCAGTCATGATCCACAAAGTGGTAACCGCCCCCCCGAAGGTTAAGCTAGCTACTTCTTTTGCAAACCACTCCCATGGTGTGACGGGCGGTGTGTACAAGGCCCGGGAACGTATTCACCGTGGCATTCTGATCCACGATTACTAGCGATTCCGACTTCATGGAGTCGAGTTGCAGACTCCAATCCGGACTACGAACAGCTTTTTGGGTTCCGCTCCACGTCGCCGCTTTGCTTCCCTCTGTACTGTCCATTGTAGCACGTGTGTAGCCCTACTCGTAAGGGCCATGATGACTTGACGTCGTCCCCACCTTCCTCCGGTTTATCACCGGCAGTCTCCCTACAGTTCCCGGCATTACCCGCTGGCAAGTAAGGATAAGGGTTGCGCTCGTTGCGGGACTTAACCCAACATTTCACAACACGAGCTGACGACAGCCATGCAGCACCTGTCTCAGAGTTCCCGAAGGCACCAATCCATCTCTGGAAAGTTCTCTGGATGTCAAGAGTAGGTAAGGTTCTTCGCGTTGCATCGAATTAAACCACATGCTCCACCGCTTGTGCGGGCCCCCGTCAATTCATTTGAGTTTTAACCTTGCGGCCGTACTCCCCAGG
>NZ_JAFNJD010000095.1:0-2444 GCF_017368415.1 Shewanella sp. 4t3-1-2LB | reverse complement strand
GGAAATCTACTGTGGCTGAAATGCCCGAATCTTTAACCTACTTGTTTGCTGTGCTTATCAAAGGCGGAATGTTCCAGCAAAAACAGGCTCGTCGCGTAAAGAAAAAGCAGGAGGCTTGAGATGGCACAATACTGTTTTGTAGTGAGATATCTTACCAAAGAAGCCAATGCAAATGTGCTCGCTGGTAAGTGTTTATCAATCCTTCACGGCTTTGTCGCAAGGCATAATGTGCAAGGCTTAGGAGTAACTTTCCCTGATTGGTCAGATAGAACTCTTGGCTCCAAAATTGCCTTTGTACATGAAGATCCATCATTGCTTGCTCGGTTTTCACAACAACGCTATTTCATCGGAATGAGTGATTTTGGCTTCTTCTCTGTAAGTGAAATAATAAAAGTGCCTGAAAAATGTATCCAAGTTCGGTTTTTAAGAAATCAGCACTACTCGAAGCGGTTTGCTGGTAGTGTTCGTCGCCGAATTGACAGACTGAAGCGAAGGGCTGCCGAGAGAGGAGAGGAATATGTGCCTAAACCTCATAATCCTGAAACGGAATACGCATTGAGTCACAGTATTCCGGCTAAAAGTCGGAGTACTCGACAAGAGTTCATGCTTCATATCCAAAAGGAAGTGGCTGAAAATGAAATTATACATCTTTTTAATGGCTATGGACTATCAGATAGAACTTGTGCGATAGGAACAGTGCCAGAACTCAAAGGATTACTTTGACCTTATTCTTTGATTGCGATATTAACATATTGATTCATAGTGTGATTCTTATAAAGCAAGAAGAAAAGGCTAAATGTTCTGATAGAGCTTAACTATCTGTTTTTAAATGAGTAGAGAGTAAATGCTCATTGTTTACTGCCGCGTAGGCAGCTGAAGAATTATCGCTACCATAAGCCGCATAAAGTTTGCTGTTTACTGCCGCGTAGGCAGCTGAAGAAAGTGCGAGGATCAACAAAGCGTTTCAGCGTGTGTTTACTGCCGCGTAGGCAGCTGAAGAATTTACGTCACTACTGCCAAAAACGTTATGACCGTTTACTGCCGCGTAGGCAGCTGAAGAAGCAAGCGCGTGATGCTGTTGCATGGGAATCAAGTTTACTGCCGCGTAGGCAGCTGAAGAAGTGACTTTCTAGTGATACTAAGCGTGTAAGTTGTTTACTGCCGCGTAGGCAGCTGAAGAATGGTGCAATGTGGCCGTGTTTAATGAGTTGTCGTTTACTGCCGCGTAGGCAGCTGAAGAATGCTAAAACTCAAACGCTTTACTGATGATGAAGTTTACTGCCGCGTAGGCAGCTGAAGAAGGCACTGCCCGGAACTGCGGCTTGCGCACCCTGTTTACTGCCGCGTAGGCAGCTGAAGAAAGCGAGTTGACTACACGATTCTTTCAATTAGGGTTTACTGCCGCGTAGGCAGCTGAAGAATCGAGCACCATCAATCATATTGCCGATGGTGAGTTTACTGCCGCGTAGGCAGCTGAAGAAACTGGCTGCAGCCGGATTGGTGTTAAATCAAAGTTTACTGCCGCGTAGGCAGCTGAAGAAAGCAATGCCCGTGAACCCAAACGGCGGCTTGCGTTTACTGCCGCGTAGGCAGCTGAAGAAACATCGACACCTACAAATCGAAACGTGATACGGTTTACTGCCGCGTAGGCAGCTGAAGAAAATCGACCTTCAGGCTTTTATAAGCGGATGATGTTTATTGCCGCATAGGCAGATACATAGGCAATATGGAATTTACTCATTAGATTGCTGCAATTTTTCAATGAATTGCAGCAATTTTTCTTTTTCTGCTTTAGGTAACTTTTCAATTTTTATTGCTAGTTCGGCCGACAGATCATCCTCACAAAAAAAGTAGCTCATAGGTACACCTAGTGCCTTCGCTAGCTTTCGCAGTGTGCTGATATCGGGAACATGCCTCCCTTTTTCATAGTGGTTCATACGGCCGCTAGCAGAACTTTCTTCCATACCAATCATCACCCCCAAGTTCTTTTGAGTGATGCCAGCACGTTTGCGGGCTTGTTTGAGCCTAAGTGGTATCGGGTTATCTTCCACGAAATCATCAATTTTATAGCCTTTAGATAACTTAGATTGTCTAAGTTTTACTTAATTTTGTATACTTAGCAATCCTAAGTTTTTAAAGGCTCTTGATTGAAAAGTGAAACGTTCTAAAAAAATCAATGCAATCATGTACAAACTGTTAATTGAAAAAGAAATGGATGCCTTTTCTATCATTGAAGCACGGGATGCTCTTCTGCAGCTTGAACCCTCTAACCAAGAAGCGAATGAAGTTCGCAAAAGGGTTTATCGTCAGCTAGCGCTATTTCAGCGGAATGGCTGGCTTAAGTGTATTGGTCGTGGTCGACAAAAGCGTTTTTATGTGACAGATGAGTTCAGAAAGCTGCCGGTAGTCAGCAAAAAAGATACGTTGGCTACTAGTCTTTATTG
>NZ_JAFNJD010000094.1:0-2570 GCF_017368415.1 Shewanella sp. 4t3-1-2LB | reverse complement strand
ATCATAACTGCATGAATTTAATGGCAAATTAATGAATCTCATCAGCGTATTTCTGAGTTGTGAATCACAATAGCTGATCCAAATTTAATCATGGTCACATTTGAAATATTAATAAATAAAAAATCTATATTTGTATGGAACAATGGTAGAGAGCTTATTTATAAATAAGTTCAGCTAAATATTAATAACTCACCGATAAATAAAAGGTAGTTTACATGTCCCGTATTGTTAAAGCAGCAATTCTGGGGGCGGGGGTCTTTTTGTCCCTGATAACCCCAGTGAAAGCGACGCCCTGGGATAATTTGAGTAGTGAGCAACTGGAGCAGCAACTGCAAGCGAAGTTCGCTGAAGGTAATTATTCTCCAAAAGGCGCTGATTCCTGCCTGATGTGCCATAAAAAAGATCCAAAAGTCATGGCATTGTTTGACTCAACTCATGGACGTCTCGACAACAGCAAGTCGCCGATGGCTGGCCTGCAGTGTGAGGCCTGTCATGGCCCGCTTGGCAACCACAACCGTGGTGGTAAAGAGCCCATGATTGATTTTGGCCCAGACAGTAAGTTGTCTGCCGCCAGCCAAAACAGTGTTTGTCTTGGATGCCACCAGCAGGCTAAAACCCAGGAATGGCACAGTAGTGTGCACAACCTTGAAGGCATTACTTGCGTCTCCTGCCATCAAATTCATACCGCCAATGATCCGGTGCTTGATCACAAGCAGGTGAATGAAGTGTGTAGCAAATGTCATCGCCAAGAAAAGGCGGATATGCATAAGCGCTCATCTCACCCGCTGCAGTGGAATGAGATGACCTGTATCGACTGTCATAATCCCCATGGCTCCGCCAATGACAAAGCGTTGAAGCGTGCCACCGTGAATGACACTTGTTACAGCTGTCATGCCGACAAGCGTGGGCCGTTCCTGTGGGAACACGCGCCGGTGACGGAAGATTGTACCAGTTGCCACAATCCTCACGGCAGCGTTAATGACAATCTGTTGAAGCAGAAAGCACCGCAGCTGTGTCAACAGTGTCACGTGGATGATGGACATGCCAGCCGTGTCGTTAGTCAGCCTAGTGTGGATGCGTTCGGTAGTGGTCGTAGTTGTCTGAATTGCCACAGCCAAATTCACGGTTCTAACCACCCCGCTGGCAGCAACTTCAGCCGTTGATAAGGAGATAAGTTATGCCAATGAAATTAAATCTTATCACCCTAGGGCTGATGGCCGCGGCTGGTCAGGTCGCCGCCGCAGATTTTGGCGTGATGCACGCCAATACCAGCAAGGTGAATACCACGGATTATCAGTGCCAACGTTGTGTTAATCCGACAGGATTGCGCGGCGAAGTGAGCGTCAGTACCGGCTGGAAAAGTGGTGACGACATTCATTCTGGTAATGCGTTAGGTAAAGAAGACAGTGGTTGGCTTGGTGCGGTGAGCGGCGAGTTCAGCTACCGCGACGGTCAAGGCTATCAAGCCAGTGTCGAGGCTGACAATTTAGGCCTAGACAGCAGCCGCGCCCATCTGCAAGCCGGTAAACAGGGGGTGTTTAAGGCCACCGCTGATTACCAATTATTACGGCATTCACAAGTCACGGGCAAAAGTCCGGTTTGGTACAGCGATAATCTGTTACAGCCTTCAGCCACCGACACCCGTTATCCCAAGCTGTTTACGGAACGGGAACAGGTCGGTGCAGGTCTGACGCTTTACTATCAGGATTACAGCGCTTTCGTGGCGTTTAATCATGAAGCGAAGACCGGTAATAAAGCTGCGAGTCTGATAGCCGCTAACGGTGTCTTAAATTTTGCCGCGCCAATCGATAACACAACGGACCTTTTGACGGCAGGGCTCAGTGCCAATGGCGATAACTGGTTTAGTCGTCTGCAGTATAACGGTAGCTTCTTCCGTAATGATATCGGTAACTTATCGCTGCCTTATAGCGATGATGTCTACGCCGCGACCCCAGATAACGATGCCCATCAGGTGTCACTGGACGGGCAATATCTGTTGGATCGAACTGTCGTTAACGGTCATCTGGCCGCGGGCCGTTTAATCCAAGACGCTGACTTAATCCAGATGGACGGCAATCCATTGGTGAATTGGAACGGTGAAGTGGATACCAGTGATGCTCGCTTGTCTGTTAGCAGCCTGCTGACAGCAAAATGGCGAGTCAATGGCCAGCTCAGCTACAGCGACCGTGACAACCAAGGCAGTGTTGCCGAGTTTGCCCAACTAGAGTGGGACAATGTTAATGGCGCCTTTAAAGCCAATGTGCCGCTGGACATCACCCGTAAGAGCGTGAAGCTGCAGAGCAGTTATCGCTTCAGCAGTGATGTGCGACTAAGTGGGCAATATCAGCACAAGCAAACCGAGCGTAACTATCTGGAACGGGAAGATAACCGCGAGGACAATCTGTGGGCCCGTCTGAGCCTTAAACCGCTGGATAACCTGCAGCTAAATAACTGTTCCAAATAGTAGATCACAGGAAGGGAACTCAGTCCTGTTTGAGCGATCAGATCTATCGCCAAACAAACCCACCACTCGCCGAGGACTGAGAATGGCCATCTTAGCACCACTATGC
>NZ_JAFNJD010000093.1:0-2593 GCF_017368415.1 Shewanella sp. 4t3-1-2LB | reverse complement strand
TGCGTATTCCGGCGATTCCGGACACCGGTTCTTGTTTAAACCGGACACCATTATTCCTTACTTTTCTCTAGCCCTATTTTTACCCTACCTGTCCGGATTGCGCTAGTTTTCTCATGGATTCACCTTCAAGCTCGATCCTGTGGCTGTTATGAATTAGTCTGTCCAGTAAAGCATCCGCAACCGTTGCGTTGCCTATCATGTTGTACCATTCCTTCACTGGTAACTGGCTTATCATGATCGTGCTGCTGGTTTGGTAGCGATCTTCCAAAAGTTCTAGCAAATGACCTGCATGATCTGGACTTAGTCTTTCCATTCCCCAATCATCCAAGAGCAGAAGTTGCTTCCTCGACAAAGACAGCAGTTGTTTCTGATACGTCCCGTCAAGCCGTCCCGAGCTCAGATCATCAAGTAAACGGCTAAGTCGGTAATATCGAACACTGTATAGCTGGGTACATGCCTGTGCCGCGAGCGCACAAGCAACATAGGTTTTTCCTGCCCCCGTCGGCCCTGTTACCAGTATGTTCTGATGCTTTTGTAGATAACTGCCGGTTAAAAGCTCACTCATCTGAGCCCGCATTAACCCTCGTCCTTCCTTGTAGATAATTTGGCTGGGTAATGCATCCACTCGGAGCTTGGCTTGCCGCTTTAGCCGCTGGATTTTTAGCTGGTTTCGCCCCAGTAGTTCACTCTCAAGTAGTAGACTTAGGCGCTGTTCAAAGTCTAACGCTGTATAGGTCGATTGCTGCTCTCGTTGTTGCTCTAGCGCAATGACTGCATGGCTAAGGCGTAAATTTTTCAGTTGTTCATTGAGTTGTTCCATTCTTGGCTCCTAGTGGTAACTACTTGGTCCACGTACATTGCTGTGTTGGATATCGGGGGTGGACTCTGGTGAGGAAGACAAATGTCCCTCTCGATGATTTTCGAGAAGATTTTTGATAAATCTGAAGTGCGGTTTATTCATCATTAACGCGTCTTTACAGGCCTGCTCTAAGCGCTCTTCGCTATACTTCCGAGACAGATTCAACACCCCAAGACAGCTGCGGGTGGCTTGTGCCGGATGAGCTTTTGACAGCATCAGTTGCTGTATAACTTCCTTTGTCGCCGAGCCTACGTGACCCCCCCAGTTCAACAACCGCTCTGGTGACCACTTCTGATATTGATGATTACCAGGCATATGCTCGGGATAAGTACTGAGTCCATGTGGCTTTTGACTGGTCGGATGCTGCGCGATTAGGTTCCCCTGATGGTAAAGCTGTACAAGCTTGCATGTAGCCTCAAGCTCAACGTACTGACCCACTAGTTGGTGCGGGACTGAGTAATAATGCTTTTTATATTCGATGTGATAGTCCGGCCCCACCTTCGCTCTTTTGTGCTCAGTGTAGAGGTAACGCTGTGTCGGAAGGACTTTCAGTGCAGGTTTATCCAGAGCGTCGAACAATTCTTGTCGGCTGGCACCCAATTGCTTCATCTGTCGTTGATTCAGCGATCTCATTAGTTCACGGATAGTCAGGTTTAGCTCATGAAAGGTATGGAAGAGCCGGTGACGCAAACGCATCATTATCCAGCGCTCAACGATAAGAACAGCATTCTCCGCCTTGGCTTTATCCTTCGGCTTGTAGGGCCGAGCCGGCATGATGGCAGTTTGATAATGGTGTGCCAATCTCCGGTAGCTATCATTGAGTTTGGGTTCGTAACGGTCTGTTTTGGTGACAGCAGCCTTCAAATTATCAGGAACTAGAAGTGCCGGAACACCACCGAAGTGCTCGAAGGCGTTGGCATGAGCTTCCAACCAGTGTTCCAGTCTTTGGCTTTCACATGCCTCCACATAGGTGTAGTTAGACGCTCCCAGCGTTGCGACAAAGATTTGCGCGTGACGAACTTCCCCAGTATCTGGGTTCACGACCGGGATAGTGGGGCCGCAGTAATCAATAAACAACTTGTCACCCGCTAGATGAAGCTGGCGCATACTGCGTTTTTGTGTCGATAGCCAGCGACGGTAATACTCGCAAAACTGACTGTAACGGTAAGCTCTGCCTTGATATTGCTCGAGGTACTCCTCCCATAGGAGTTGTTTAGTCATACTCTTTCGTTTGAGCTCAATAAAGCATTGAGCGAAGTCGGGCATAACCTTCGACTTATCAGCCGCTTTTTCATGGTAGAGCACTTGAGCGAGCTCAGTATCAGAGCAATTGTCAGGGAGTGGCCAGTGCAAATCACTCTGCTCAAAACGTATCAAGACTTCAGATATTGTTGAACGACTAACGTTTGAGCAGGCCGCAATCCTTCTGGTCGATAAACCGCATTCATATTTAAGGCGTAACACCTCTTTGATATTCGTCATCGATGTTCTCTTTTTCGGCATTATCACTTCCTTACTACGTTTCGAGGCATAGCAAAGATAGTGAGTGATTGATTAAAAAGAGAAAAGAAGGAAATTCCGGCGTTACCGGACAGAGTTTCCGCTTAACCGGACAGGGATTCCGGAGTTACTGGAAAAATGGCCGGTTTATTCCGGAAAAGGTGTCCGGATTAAATCGGAATGAGTGTCCGGATAATCCCGGAATCGGTGTCCGGACCACTCCGGAATATGCAC
>NZ_JAFNJD010000092.1:0-2632 GCF_017368415.1 Shewanella sp. 4t3-1-2LB | reverse complement strand
TGCGTATTCCGGCGAAGTTGAACGGCTATTCTGATTGAACGTGAACACCTTGCTCCCTAACGCAAGCTTACTTTAACTGTTATCTCCTAAGTGTTCACGTTCGATGTTTTCCCCTGTGTGTTTGCGCATTGATTCTCCCTTCAGTTCCAGCCGATGACTGTTGTGCATCAAGCGGTCTAAGATCGCATCTGCTAACGTGTTATCTCCTATTGCCGCATACCACTGCTCTGTCGGCAGTTGGCTTATCAGTACTGTCGATGTCACGCCTGACCGATCATCCATTATTTCCATCAAGTCATTGCGTTGGCCTGGTTTCAGCACCTCTAGACCCCAGTCGTCTAAAATCAACAACTGCGTCTTAGCCAACTGGGTCAGCAACTTCTGATAACTGCCATCCGCCTTGGCTTGTGTCAGCTCCAACAACAAACGTGACGTTCTAAAATACCTCACGCTTTGACCCTGATGGCAAGCATGTCGCCCAAGCGCACACGCCAAATAGGTTTTGCCGGTGCCGCAGGGACCGGTGATGAGCAAGTTCTGCGCCCGCGTTAACCATTCCCCTTGGCTCAGTTGGGCGATCTGCGCTCGCTTAAGATTACGGTGTTGCTGGTAATCTATCTCCTGAAGCGTCGCCTGAAGCCTAAAACCTGCTTGGCGCACCAAGCGGGTCTGTTTGCGGTTCTCTCGTTGTAAATGCTCCTGCGTTACCAGCAGTCCCAGTCGTTCCAAGAACGGAAGCTCGGCATAGGTACCGGGCTGCTGTAACTGGGTTTCTAACGCTGTAGCCATGCCGCTTAGGCGCAGCTCGTGCAGTTGGTTTAGGGTTTGAACTGTCATCTGTGGCTCCTTTAGTGGAAGTTCTTCGGACCACGGATATTCTCGTGATCTTGTGGTAATTCGATGGTTAATTCTTGCTGGTGAGGTAACTGATCACGGTTGCTTTGCAGTACCGATTTCAGTTGCTTAAGGCGATTCAGCCCCTCTCGATTGGCGATAGCACATGCCGCATTCAGACGCGTTGCGGGATAGCTGCGCGTCAAATTGAGCAGCCCTAAGGAGACCTTATAGGCTTGCTCTGGATGGGCCTTCTCTTCAAGACGGTCACTGACCCAACGCAGCACTTCCGGCCCCGTATCTTTAGCCCATTGCTTCAACCGTCCTGGCGTCCAGCGTTGCTGTTTGCTATGCCGCTCCGGCATGTGGGCCGGTGTTGTGGTCATACCCGGACGGTATTTGCGAGGATGTGCGGCAATTAACGTCTGACGGAAGTAGAGCTGTATCAGCGTATCGCCAGCATGTAGCTCCAACTGCTCACCCACATATTGATGCGGGACAGAGTAATGATGCTGTTGATAAGCCACATGGTAATCGATACCCACCTTCACCGTTTTGATGTCGGTATAGCGATAAGGTTGTAGTGGTAGCGGCTTGAGCACTGGCTTATCTAGCCGATTAAATGCCTCCAAACGATTTCCTGGTAATTGCTTGAAGGGGCGCAGGTTCAAATCATCCAGCAACATCCGGATGCATTGGTTTAACTCTGCCAGTGAGAAGAAGGTGTAATGCCGCAGTCTGGCTAAAATCCAGCGTTCCACAATCTGCACAGCCACTTCAGCCTTGGCTTTATCCTTAGGTTTGTAAGGCCTTGCTGGGATAACTGCGACTTGATAATGCTCCGCTAACTGTTGGTAGCTGGGATTGAGTTCCGGATCATAACGACAGGTTTTACTGACGGCGCTGCGCAAGTTATCTGGCACCACTATCGCAGGTGTGCCACCGAAGTATTCAAACATGCGCACATGGCTTTGTAGCCAGTCTGGTAAGGATTGCGAGTGTGTTGCTTCAGCATAGGTGTAGTTAGACGCGCCGAGCACCCCCACAAAAATCTGAGCGGTAGTGACTTCTCCAGTGAGGGCATTAACCAGCGGTACGGTGGGGCCGCAGTAATCAACAAAACACTTCTCTCCGGCTTGGTGCAGTTGTCGCATCGAACGCTTCTGCTTTCCATGCCACTGCATATAGAGCGAGCAATACTGCGAGTAGCTGTAACAACTGTTTGGATGGCGTTGTGTGTATTCCTCCCACAACAGTTGCTTGGAGACACCTTTTTTCTTGAGTTCTTGATGGACCTCAGTCCAATCAGGCAGTTGAAAACGTGCGGACGGCTTAGTATCCGCAGCGGGATAAAATAACTGAGCAAGATGTTGGTCATCCATCTCGTCTGGTAATGGCCACGAGAGCCCGATGGCCTCAGCCTCAGTGATGAGTTGTTTGACTTTGCCGAGGCTCACTTTGGTGCCTCGATGTATTTGCCGGTAGGACAAGCCAGCTTGCCACCGAAGTCGAAGTACTTCACGAATTTTACGCATTGCAATTCTCTCTGCTGGCATCACTGGTCCTCGTAAAAAGTCCAGCTTACCAAAATTATTAAATACAATGCGTTAGGGAGGATTCTGACGGAACGTGAACACCGATTCTGGCAAGATGAACACCTATACCGGCAATATGAACACCGATTCTGGAAATGATGGTCAAAGTGTTCAGATTGAAATCAGTATGGGTGTTCACGTTCAATCAGTAGAGGTGTTCACGTTCCGTCAGAATGAGTGTTCATGATCGGCCGGAATACGCA
>NZ_JAFNJD010000091.1:0-2635 GCF_017368415.1 Shewanella sp. 4t3-1-2LB | reverse complement strand
TGTTATTTGCCTCTTTGACTTCGCTAAAAATCGAGGAAGCATTTAGCATGAGTAGATATACGGGCAAAGCCCTTTCATGAATGATAACCACCTACTGAAGTAGGTGGTTTTGGGCTGACAATAAAAAAACGCCACAAAAAGCAGTGGCGTTTCCGGCATAACATTGCACCATTATCGACAATGTTTTCCCTTACAAGTGTTGTTGCCTCCGCCAGCAGTGCAGCCGTTTAGCGCCAAGTAGTCGGCAGCGGCCTTAGCTTGCACCAAGCCAAAACCGGTGTAGTTGTCACGACCCGCTGTGTCCAAATCTTCGGCTGTTTGCTGCAACGCCGCTCGGATCTGTTTGTTGGTGCACTGAGGAAAGTGACTCCACACTAACGCAGCCACCCCTGCCACATGAGGTGTGGCCATAGAAGTCCCATCAAAATAGGCATAATTGCCGGGACCAATAGCGACAGTTGCGTCATTACCTATATCCAACAACATTGCCGCGCCATCATCAGCGGTTACCCCAACAGCCGGGATAGCCGTGACGGTGGTACCAAGCGTTCCGTTCAACTGCCCCGCAGTATTGTTATATATGATCGCGGCCACGCCGCCACCTTGTTCACAAGCTAGTACTTTATCAGCAAAGGAGATATTGCCACGCTGCAGCAAACATACCTTTCCAGCGGCATTACACTGCTGTTCTCCGCTACCGCAGTCTATCAACACGCCTGACGCAATCCCCGTAGGCGCACCCTCCATAGCAATTGCTAGATAGTCGTGATTTGCCACACTAGTTGCTGCCACCAACGCAGTTCCCATCGGCACCGAAGAGAGAACCCCGACACCAGGCCCCGAAAGTTCAACCTGGCTATTATATTGGGAGAAATCAGCATGCTGCTTATTTTCATCTACAGCAGCGACAGATACCACGGAACGATAGGAGGCGGGATAAGAGTATCGGCTATTACCGTCATTACCCGCTGCGGCAATGCTAAGGATGCCAGCGGTTTCTGCCGCCGCAAACGCTGCATCTTCGGTACGGCTCTTAATACTGCCACCCAGGCTCATATTAATCACTTTGGCCCCGGCGGCTTCACAAACATCTAACGCCGCGATCAGTCCTGATGAATATCCCCAGCCATCCGCATTAAATACTTTGACAATGTACAGGTTAAGATTGCCATGGGGATTAATGCCGACAACACCGACGTCATTACTGAGCGCTGCAATAGTACCCGCGACATGAGTACCGTGATGATTTTCATCCGTGAACCAATTGCTAGTACCACTATCATTGGCACCTTCAACCCTATTGCCGCTGAGATCTTCATGTGCCAAATCGTAACCAGAATCAATAATGCAGACTTTGATGTTGGCAGTCACGCTATCACTGACTTGATCAGCCTGTACCAGCGGGATGCCATAGGGAACCGTCTGAGACATCAGGTATCGCTTGGCATCCTGTTCCACATACTCTACGTTGGGATTATGAGACAACCCTGTAAGTGCCTGCGCGGGCAGACTAAATGCCGCCGCATTGTGCTTTGGCAAATCCAGCGCCAACTTTGCGCCCTGCGCATCAAGAGCCGCTTTCACCGCCGACCCTTTCCCCTCTTTAAATTTGACAATGTAACGTTCATTTGCCTGTGTGGTAGCTGTTATACACAGAGCCAGCAGCATGGCAGAAAGCACAGCCTGAAGTAGGGTTCTCATTGCACTCTCCTCCAACACCTTACATGGTTAAGCAGTAATTCACCCATTTATGTTACAAAAATGTTATAGCCACCCATTAACAATTACGCAAGTCGCTACGGCCGAGCAAGATAATTTAAAAAATCTGCTTCATAATCAAGTACCCGCGATGGCTATCGATTAATTTATTCATATAAATCAATTAGTAATGACTAGAGAAGACAAAGAACAGAATTCTGAGCTATAGTGCACACACACTTTTAAGACGTAATGCAGGAATCAGCTATGAGTTTTCATGTCACTGTGTCATGGGAGACTAGCCCAGCCCCTGAAGGGGAATTTAACCGTGACCACCATATTCAGTTTGGCAGCGGTCAGCATATCGAAGCATCCTCTGCGCCGGAATATAAGGGCATTGAAACCAAGGTGAATCCAGAAGAAAGCCTGTTGGCCGCCATTTCCTCCTGTCATATGCTGACCTTTTTAACTATTGCTCACCTGAAACGTCTGCCTGTACTCAGTTACTGTGACAAACCTGTCGCTGAACTGGGGAAAAAGGAATCTGGCAAAGTGGCCATCACCCACATCTTTTTAAAGCCGCAGGTGACCTTTGCCGAAGGCGCTGACGTAGATAGGGAAACGCTAGAAAAGATCCATGAGAAGGCACATGCCAACTGCTTTATTGCCAATTCACTGGCCAGCGATACCAAAGTAGAAATTGAATTCTAAGAAGTGGATGTTACCGGAGCGATTACAGCTTGCCCGGTAACAGCTAAAGTAGCGGCAAATACCGCGATAAACGTAAAACAGCCCCGCTGCATGCGGGGCTTTTTATTGTCAGCCCAAAACCACCTACTTCAGTAGGTGGTTATCATTCATGAAAGGGCTTTGCCCGTATATCTACTCATGCTAAATGCTTCCTCGATTTTTAGCGAAGTCAAAGAGGCAAATAACA
>NZ_JAFNJD010000090.1:0-2932 GCF_017368415.1 Shewanella sp. 4t3-1-2LB | reverse complement strand
ATAGCCATTAGCCAGTGCAAGCGCGGTAGTGAGTTGCATAAAAAAATCCGATGACGAGTGGTCATCGGATTTTGATCTTTTCAATGAGATCGTCAAGCGATCTGGCTTAACTGATCAGCATTAGCCAATCGACAGTCCTTTTGTTTTTAAGATGGCAACTACAGATTATCCTGCGCCATTTCCAGTGGCATGGCATCACGCATTTTCTGCCACATGATACCGCTGTCTTTACCATAGCCGCGCATCAACTCAGGCACTTCCGCGAATTGACCAGCCCGTGCCAGCCGTTCCAGATTGAGATAAAAATCTCGCGCCAACTTACGGGCTTCTGCACTACCAAAATAATAGCGCCCCACTTTGCGGTACAGCCCTTTAAAACCATTAAGGATCAGTACATATAAAGGATTGCCGGAAGAAAATGCCAGCGAATGGTGCAACTTGTAATCGAAATCAGTATAAGCTGCAGCGTCGTCAGTCAAATCATGGACTTCAGCTAAGGTGTCGATAGCAACTTTTGGGTTATTCCGCAGCGCGCCACGAAAATAGATAGTGCTGATATTAGTCCTAGCCGACAATAGCTGATCAACCAGTACCGGAAAGCCAGACGGATTCAAATCCGCTATAGTTTCCAGAATATTCAGTCCTGAAGTTTCCCAGAAGTTATTGACTTTAGTAGGTTTTCCGTGCTGGATAGTCAACCAGCCATCGCGCGCTAGGCGCTGTAATACCTCACGCAATGTCGTCCGCGTGACACCGATAAGCTCCGATAATTCACGTTCGGCCGGAAGAATAGAGCCTGGGGGGAATTTATTTTCCCAAATCGAGCGAACTATATATTTTTCTGCAAAACTTGCAGGCCCCTTGGCATTAATGATCATCAGCCCAATTTTCCAGTGGTGACAGTAATTTTGGTCACTGATCATACCAGAGCCAAAAAAAATGGAAACCTTCAAACAATCGTCTACGCATATGACGCATTGTAGACAACACACTCCCCTGAAGATTAAAAGCTAATTCAACTGCTCAGGTCTCATTTTTACCATTGACTAAGTGATTTTAAGACTGTTTTCAGACTGTTCATGACAATACTCAAGGGTTTGGGCTAGACTGAGCCATTCACAAAGCCAACAACTTTTTATAACGTCTTATAACAACTTGAGAGAGGGAAACCATGCCAATGCCATTAAGTCAGGCTTTCATGGGCAACTTCTTGGGGAACTCACCCAAGTGGTACAAGCTTGCAATTCTATGTTTTTTGATTATCAATCCGATTCTGTTCAGTATTCATCCCTTCCTTGCTGGTTGGCTATTGGTGGCCGAATTTATCTTCACCCTCGCAATGGCATTAAAATGCTACCCGCTGCAACCCGGTGGTTTGCTGGCGATTGAAGCTGTTTTCATCGGCATGACCAGTCCAAGTCAGGTATTGCACGAACTGGAAGCCAACATGGAAGTGTTGCTGCTATTAATCTTCATGGTGGCGGGCATTTACTTCATGAAACAGCTGCTGCTGTATGTCTTCACCAAAATGATCACCAAGGTACGTTCCAAAATCGCAGTATCTTTGATGTTTTGTTTAGCCTCAGCATTTCTTTCCGCATTTTTGGATGCGCTGACGGTTATCGCGGTAATTATTGCTGTTGCAGTAGGTTTTTACGCTATTTACCACAAAGTGGCATCCGGAAAGGATTTCACTGATGACCATGATCATACCGATGACAGCGATGGTCAGCTTAATGCTGAAGAACTGGAGAATTTTCGTGGTTTCCTGCGTAACCTGTTAATGCACGCCGGTGTTGGTACTGCCTTAGGTGGTGTATGCACCATGGTGGGTGAGCCACAAAACCTGATTATTGCGGCACAGGCGAACTGGCAATTTGCCGAATTTGCACTGCGTATGTCACCGGTAACGGTACCAGTGCTGCTGATGGGGATCCTGACCTGTGTTATCGTTGAGCGATTTCATCTCTTTGGTTATGGTGCACAATTGCCGGAAGCCGTCCATCGTATTCTGGTAGATTTTGCCACGCACGAAGACGAACGGCGTACCGCCAAAGACAATGTCAAACTCGTGGTTCAGGCGCTAGTGGGTATCTGGTTGATTATTGGCCTAGCATTCCACTTGGCGTCTGTCGGGCTTATTGGTCTGTCGGTGATCATTTTTACAACCGCATTTAATGGCGTGACCGACGAGCACGCACTTGGCAACGCGTTCAAAGAAGCCCTGCCATTCACCGCATTGTTAGCAGTATTTTTCTCTGTTGTTGGCGTTATCATCGATCAGCACCTCTTCGCCCCGGTTATCCATTGGGCACTCAGCTATGAAGGTAACGTGCAGTTAGTCATCTTCTATATCGCCAACGGCCTGCTATCCATGGTCAGCGACAATGTGTTTGTGGGAACCGTTTATATCAACGAAGTTAAGGCAGCTTTGATTGATGGTCAAATCACTCGCGATCAGTTTGACCTGCTAGCGGTTGCCATTAACACCGGCACTAACCTGCCATCGGTGGCAACGCCTAATGGTCAAGCTGCATTTCTGTTCCTGCTGACATCAGCACTAGCGCCGTTAATCCGCTTGTCCTATGGTCGTATGGTGTGGATGGCATTGCCTTACACAGTGGTATTGTCGGTCGTCGGGATCTTGTCAATTGAAACCGGTTTTCTGCAGCAGGCAACCCAATACTTCTATGATTCGCATATGATTTTGCATCACAGTCTACAGGAAGTACTGAAGGGTGCTGCCGAGGCTACTGGTCATTAATGTTAGATATTTTTGACTGAACCAAGCCGCTTCTGTAAAGTCTAACAAGTGACTGTGGCATTCCGTCAATACTTATTACGCCAATTGAGTTGATTTTTCGCCCCAGCGGGTTCCGTTTTTCATCATGGTATTGAGTGTGACCAAGAGCTTTCGCATGCAGGCAATTAA